>CAYPMT010000005.1:0-45244 GCA_964411875.1 uncultured Kangiellaceae bacterium | reverse complement strand
TGATAGGGCTCTATATGATCAATATCTGTTGTAACGAGTAGTATTTTCATAAAAAGTTTTATGTTCCAATAATATGGCGGACCACCTAAAGCTTATGAACTTATCCTATAAAAGCATGCTGTTTTCAAGCGGAATAAGTTTGACTCGATGATTAAAAGCCAAAGTAGATTACTTTGCTATTATAAGCGGATTACTATGAATGGTTGAGTGAATTTTTATAAATTGCTAGATAACTTGCACCAACTTTTGCTGGAGAGTATTGTCCTAAGCCTTTTTTCGCAGTTTTTGCTAACGTATTAGCTTTTTCTTGATTAGTGTACAGCTTGATGATTGCGTCAATGAGTTCATCTGAGTTAGCTGATGATATTAGAAAGCCATTTTCATTATGCTGAATAATATCAGGAATACCGCCAATTTTACTGGCAATTATTGGCACTTCGACTTGAATCACATCTAATAAAACTGAGCCAAAGCCTTCTTGTAGTGAAGGAAAAGTAAACAAATCAAAGCTGTTTAGGTAATCACCAACATTTTTCACAAAACCAACAAAAGTAATATTCTTTAGGTTTTTTGCTTGTTGTTTCAATTCTTCTTCATCTTTGCCTGAGCCAACTAATAAAAAATGAATCTCTCTGTGAGTTTTTACTAGTTTTTTTGCTGCCTCAATCAAGTAAAATTGCCCTTTATCTTTGTTGACTAATGCACCTATATGTCCAATCAGAAATTTACCATCGAACTCTTTTTTTATTTGATTTACTGTTTTCGTAACACTTGCCAAGCTGGCATACATACTTGGAATAATCTCAATTTTGTGGTTATCCATTATAGCCAATAGGTTTGACTTGATCGCTGAAGAAAGTGCAATGACTTGAATAGCTGAATGATAAATTTGTCGGTTTAACCAGCTACTTTTGGGTTGTTTTAAAATACGCCTAGTAATTATGTAAGGTATTTTATTTAATTTATAATTTAGCCAAGCCAATTGCGATGCTTTTGCTTCGTGTGCATGGATTATGTCAGCATCAATTTTTGTGAAAAATAAACTTGTCCAAAAAGGTTTGCGAATTTGAATAACATCACAATTTAATTCAGTTAGATACTCATTTAATGGAGAGTTATGACGAATAACTACTTGCTGTTTAATGTTATTTTTTGCTAGAGCTTCTATTAGTAAAAGTGTTTGACGCTCACCACCTCTAAAACCTTTTGCTAGATTAATATGACAGATTTTCATGAATTGTACGCTGTTTATCCTACTTATACTTTTTAGAGTTTTTTGAGAATATTATGGTATTTTAAAAGGACAAGTTATTAATAGGAGGATCTTACCGAATATCTCGTTAATTTCCCACTAATAGATTTTTCTCGTTTTTTTAGTTTATATAGAGGGCATGAGAGAGTGTTTATAAAGATGTCAATAATCAGAATGTTAAAGTTTTGGTAGCTTGTATAAGTGTTTAACGTTTGTGTTTGTTGAATATAGGTTTTTTAACCCTAAACCCTTCAAATAGACAGCCTCCACCAGCGGACTTGCATTGTTGGTTGAGCTCTACAAGCTCGTGTTTCGATTCATCAGAAAGATACTCTTCTTTGGTATGTATAATTTGTAAGAAGCGATCAATGACCTTTTCAAGCTGATTGTTATTTTGATGAGGCATATTGCTTCCTAAATAATGAAATACCAATGGTTTTAAACAAACAGCCACCGCCATTTATGACTTGATAGTCATCATTAATTTGTTTTAACTCACGGAATATTTGTAGTGTAGGCTGCAAATGATATGCCTTTGCTAGGCGAATAAATCGATTGACAAGTTTTTGTTCGGGTTGCATGTGATTCAATTTTCACCTCCACTAGCGAAACGAAAATACCATTTTGAGATTCCTTGCTTCTTTCTTGCTACATATAGACTCAGAAAAAAGAAAGATAGTCACATTAAGCTACAGAAATATCTCACATTGACTATAGTCAATTTCCTACAAGTGAAATTTTTTATCACGCCTGTTATTGACTCAATTTTTCCTATTAAATACAAATCATTAGAAAACAGCTAAACCTAAGGATAGGTCGATGGCACTTTCAATTATTTATACCCGAGCTGGAGTGGGTATTGAAGCACCTTTAGTGACGGTTGAAACTCATTTATCTAATGGATTACCGAGCTTAAATATTGTGGGATTGCCGGAAGCAGCGGTAAAAGAAAGTAAAGACAGAGTTCGTAGTGCATTAATTAATGCTAATTTTGAGTTTCCGGCTCGTCGGATCACAATTAATTTAGCTCCTGCGGATTTGCCTAAGGATGGTGGTCGTTATGATCTACCAATTGCACTGGGTATTTTATTGGCTTCGGGACAAATACAGGTTAATACAATTGAAAATTATGAATTTATGGGTGAGCTAGCTTTGTCAGGTGAATTACGTTCAATTAATGGTGTGTTGCCAGCGGCTTTGGCTGCTAAACAAGCCAAGCGCCAATTAGTTGTGCCGATACAAAACTTAGCTGAAGCAAAATTAGTGGGTAAGGCTCAAGCAATAGGTAGCAATCACTTATTACAAATATGTGCTTTTTTACAAGGTCAGAAAGCGATTAATTTAGAGCAAGAGAGTCAATTACAACAAGCTATTTTGCCAGAGTTAGATTTATTGGAAGTGAAGGGGCAATATGCAGCCAAGCGAGCGTTAGAAGTAGCTGCTGCTGGGCGCCATAATTTACTTTTTATTGGTCCACCAGGAACAGGAAAAACGATGCTAGCTAAAAGATTGGCGGGAATTTTACCAGAAATGAATGAGGAAGAAGCGATTGAGTCAGCGGCTATTCGTTCAGTGAGTCATCAAGGCTTGGATGCGAGCTTATGGAAAAAACGTCCTTTTCGAGCGCCTCATCATACGGCATCTGCAGCAGCATTAGTGGGTGGTGGTAGTAACCCTAAACCAGGTGAAATTTCTTTAGCTCATCATGGTGTATTATTTTTAGATGAATTACCTGAGTTTCAACGACGTGTTCTAGAAGTTTTGCGTGAACCACTTGAGTCTGGCATGGTAACAATCTCTCGTGCTAGTCGCCAAGCTGAGTATCCTGCTGAATTTCAATTTTTGGCGGCAATGAATCCATGCCCTTGTGGACATTTTGGTAATCCACAGGGCGTATGTCGTTGTACATCTGATAAAGTTCGGCGTTATTTACTTAAGCTTTCAGGCCCGTTTATTGATCGCATTGATATGCACGTTGATGTTCCAGCGATTAATCGAGAAGCATTAAAAGTGGCTTCAGATGGTAATGCTGAATCATCACAAGAAGTTCGTACGCGAGTTGTATCGGCTATGCAACATCAGATCAAACATCGAGGAAAAGCTAATTCGTTATTAAATCCTCGTGAGTTAGAAGAAACGATTAATTTTGCTAAGGGTGCAGAAGAATTTATTTTAAGTGTATTACAAAAACTTAAATTTTCAGCTCGCGCTTACCATAGAATTTTACGTGTATCGCGCACTATTGCTGATTTAGAAAAAAGTGAACATGTGACTAAGCGACACCTGTCCGAGTCTATTAGTTATCGGCGCTTAGAGAGAATGTTATTGCAGGTTGCTTAACGGTTACATAAGGCTGAATTGACTTGAATTTTAATGAATTATTTGATAGCATTATCCGTCCCTAATGAATCAGGGGTGGTTTAGTTAAGCGGTGATGATATTAGATTTATAAGCTAATTAAACCTACGTTTTTAAATATTAAAGTTGTAATTTAAAAAGGTATTAGGAGGGAAACCCATGAGTGATCATGTTAAAAATCCAACACAGAGTACGGTAAAAATAACGCCAGGCAATTATCGTTTTCGTTTTATTCACTTTATGCCTTGGATGACCGTAAAAGTTTTTCTTTTGTCAGTTACTGAAACTAATACTTGTGTAAAAATAGCAGGTCTTCAGCTTGATGCTAATAAGTTATTTAGATTAGGTTATTGGAAATCTCTTTAAACGTTATTATACATTACTGATATAAAGTGTAATAAAAAGAACGGCTTTGAGCTGTTCTTTCATCTCATTTATTTAATTTGATGTTCTTGTGTAATTCAACTTGAATATCAAGTGATGAATCTCTTAAAATCACCCTTTCGTCATTTTTATAAAAAGTAGTCAGTTTTTTGTCATCATTTAATTTAAACTCACAACAGCTTAATGCGGTTAAACAAATCTCTTCACCTTTGCTGGTTTTAGCTGGAGCAGGGAGTGGAAAAACCTCAGTCATTACTCAAAAAATCGCACACTTAATTACTCAGTGTGGTTATCGAGCCGATCAAGTTGCTGCGGTAACCTTTACCAACAAAGCCGCTAAGGAAATGAAGCAAAGAGTTGCTAAGCTATTGGGAGATGCAACCAATAAAGGATTAATTATTTCAACCTTTCATAATTTGGGCTTGACGATTATTCGTCAGGAATCCAATCAGCTAGGTATGCGAAAAAACTTCACAATTTTTGATGATCAAGATTCGCTAGCTTTGATACGAGAATTATGCAAAAAAGACAATGATGCTGATAAAAGCGAATTAGTAGCAATTTTAAACCGAATATCAAGTTGGAAAAATCAGCTTTTATTGCCTGAAAAAGTTATTGTTACAGCCAAGGATAATGATGAATTGCTCGCGGCTAAAGTTTACCAAGCTTATAACCAAAGTCTTAAGGCTTATAATGCCGTTGATTTTGATGATTTAATTTTGCTGCCTGTTTTATTGTTAAAAAATAATCAGGCGGTTGCTGAAAAGTGGCGCCATAAAATTCGTTACTTATTGGTTGATGAATATCAAGATACCAATATCAGCCAATATGAATTAGTTAAGTTATTAACGGGTAGGCTAGGTGCTTTTACAGTTGTTGGCGATGATGATCAATCGATTTACTCTTGGCGTGGTGCTCAACCTAAAAACCTTGAATTATTACAACAAGATTATCCAAATTTAAAAGTGATTAAACTTGAACAAAATTACCGTTCTTGTGAGCGTATTTTAAAAGTGGCTAACCACTTAATTGCGAACAACCCTCATTTATTTGAAAAGAAACTTTGGTCTAAAAAATACTATGGTGAGGCAATTAAAATTTTATCAGTTAAAGATGACAATCAAGAAGCTGAAAGAGTGGTGAATGAAATTTTAGTGAGAAAGTTAAAACATGGTCTTAGATACAAAGATTTTGCTATTTTGTATCGAGGTAACCACCAGTCTCGATTGTTAGAAAAAGAATTAGTTTCAAAACAAGTGCCTTATAAAGTGAGTGGTAGTACATCATTTTTTGCTCGAGCCGAAATAAAAGATATTATGGCTTATTTAAAATTACTTGTTAATCAGGATGATGATAACGCTTTTATACGAATTGCTAATGTTCCTAAAAGAGAAATTGGTGTGGGTACATTAGAAAAACTCGGTAGTTATGCAAATAAACGAAAAGTCAGTTTGTTTGCAGCTATTTTTGAAATGGGATTACAAGAACATTTGACTGGTCGAGGCCTTATTGCTGTTAGAAAGTTTGGTGAACTGATTGCTAAAACAAGCGATAACTTAAATCGAGGAGATACTATGGCCATATTGAGTGAATTAATTACTTCGATAGGCTATCATGGTTTCTTATTTGAAACTTCATCATCACCAGGTGCTGCAGAGTTTCGTTGGTCGAATGTGAGTGAATTATTAAACTGGATAGAGCAAGGTCTTGAGCAGAATGCTGATTCAGAAGAGCCTTTTGCTGCAACAGTGAATAAAATTTGTTTGCGAGAAATGCTTGAGCGTGAATCTGAAGAAGTAGAGAATAATGAAGTTCAGTTAATGACATTGCATGCATCAAAGGGCCTTGAGTTTCCACATGTTTATTTAATCGGAATGGAAGAAGACCTGTTACCACATAAGTCCTCTATTGAAGAAGATAACATTGAAGAAGAGCGTCGTTTAGCTTATGTTGGGATTACTCGAGCACAAGAAAGTTTATCCATTCTTGTGGCTAAGCAACGTCAGCGTTATGGTGAAATGACTAAATCAGAACCGAGTCGTTTTTTGGAAGAAATGCCACAGGATGAGTTAGAGTGGGAAGAAAAATTATCGAAATTAACGGATGATGAAAAACGCGATAAAGGTAAAGACCAAATGATGAATTTAAAAAAGATGTTGTTGTCTTAATAAAAAGTTAAATCAATAGAGGAAAGACTCATGTTGAAAAAGATAGTTTTTTTAATAGTTATAGCGTTACTCGCATCATGCTCTGGTATGGGTTCTAATTTCCAAAAACCAGAAGTAAAGGTTGTTAGCATTAGTCCCTCAGATAATAAAAATGGTAGCTTTAAACAAAGCTTTAATATTGGTTTAGAGATAATGAATCCTAATTCGAGAGCATTAAACTTGGCGGGTATGTCTTACAGAATTCAAATTGATGGTTTTAGTGTATTATCTGGCGTGGCGAAAGATATTCCAACTATCGCTGGTTATAGCCAAGAAACAGTCAATGTGAATACGTCAATTAGTATTTTAGAGGGGCTTCGATTTATTAACTCATTAATATCAAAGTCGAGCTCTAGCTTAAATTATCGAATGACGGCAACAATTGACACAGGGGTGCCTTTTATCGGAGCAGTACCTATCATTAATGCTGGAAAAATTGATTTATCTAATTTTTCAAAATAGTGATTAGTCTAATGTTAGGGCTAACTAGGACTAGGACCTAGTTAAAAGCCAAAACCTGACTGACAAGTTTACGAATACCTTCGGCGGCTTGAGAAAGGTTTTCGGCTAACATATAAGCTGGCGTGCTCACCACTTTGTGAGTTTCATCAATAATAATATGATTGACGTTGCAGTTGATATGCTTGCCACCCATGGCGTTGATTTGCTTTGCTGTTTCTTCATCATTACCGATAGTTAATTGAATATCAGAGCCAACAATTTTGGGGATCATGGCTGGTGCAATACAAACAAAGCCGATAGGCTTTTGAGCCTCAACGAAGGATTGAGCGGCTTTAAGCGTATCCGCTTCAACTTCACAGTCTTTTCCTTTAATGGCAAAGTCGCACAGGTTTTTCGCTGCGCCAAAACCGCCAGGAAAAATCAAGGCATCGTAGTCTTCAGCATTAAGTTCAGTGGCTGGTTTGACGTTACCGCGGGCTATTCTTGCTGATTCAACCAGAATATTACGACTTTCAGGCATTTCATCACCGGTTAGATGGTTGATGACATGATGTTGGGCTTTATCAGGCGCAAAACACTGAAAATTAGCCTTTTGCTCTTCAAGTGCCAGCATAGTCAGCACACTTTCATGAATTTCGGCACCATCAAATACACCACAACCGGATAAAATAACGGCAACATTTTTCATGATTCGCTCCAGATAATTGACTAACGACAGATTCAGTGAATAATGCTAATCGCTTAAATCAGATTATTCAATTTAAGTTTTAAGATGTGTAAGCAATATTATCCGTAAATTGTACAAAAATAGCTCAAAGCATTTGCTTCATTGCGCTGCGTTTGAGAAAATACGCGCCACGAAATTTCCATAAATACCTGTATTATTATTAGCTTGGAAAGTCATTATCTATTTGAGAGCCCCCTAATTGAGGGACTTGACCGGTTCAGTCGGTTTTTTCAGTGTGGTAAGGCCGAGTCTATGTTTTGCAGATTTTATTAAGTTCTTAGCCCAGTTGGAGTTTTTATGTCATCTCGATTTGAATTAGCTAATGCCATTAGAGCGTTGAGTATGGATGCGGTACAAAAAGCCAAATCAGGCCATCCAGGCGCACCAATGGGCATGGCAGATATTGCTCAAGTGCTTTGGTGCGACCATTTGCAGCATAACCCTACCAATCCTGAGTGGGTAAATCGTGATCGTTTTGTTTTGTCAAATGGTCATGGCTCAATGTTGTTATATTCGCTGTTACATCTTTCTGGTTATTCTCTGAGCATTGATGACTTAAAGGCTTTTCGACAACTTCATTCAAAAACGCCTGGTCATCCTGAATATGGCTATGCGCCGGGTGTTGAAACGACCACCGGTCCATTAGGTCAAGGCATTGCTAATGCGGTTGGTATGGCCATTGCCGAAAAAACATTGGCAGCACAATTTAATCGTCCCGAATTTAATATTATTGATCATCATACTTATGTTTTCCTAGGTGACGGCTGTTTAATGGAAGGGATTTCTCATGAAGTTTGCTCTTTAGCTGGAACTTTAGGTTTAGGTAAATTGATCGCTTTTTACGATGACAATGGTATCTCAATTGATGGTGAAGTGGATGGTTGGTTTACTGATGATACGGTGAAACGTTTTCAGTCTTATGGGTGGCATGTTATTAGTGATATTGATGGACATGATCCGGAAGCTATTGAGCGAGCCGTTCAGCAAGCCCAATTAGAAACAGGCAAGCCGAGTTTAGTTTGTTGTAAAACCCAAATTGGTTTTGGATCACCCAATAAGGCAGGCAAAGAAAGTTGTCATGGTGCGCCTTTGGGTGATGATGAAATTGCGCTGGTTAGAGAAAAACTTAACTGGCCACATGCACCTTTTGAAATTCCCGAATCAATTTCTCAAGCCTGGGATGCTCGAGATAAAGGTGCTCAGCAAGAAGCTAACTGGAATGAATTATTTGTTGCCTACAATGATGCGCATCCTGAGCTAGCCAGTGAGTTAACCCGCCGTTTAAATAATCGTTTAAATGCAAATTTTGAAAAGGCTGCTGAAGATTATATCCATCAAACTCAACAAGAAGCGACAACTATTGCTTCTCGCAAAGCATCACAAAATGCTATTCAGGCTTACTCGCCTTTAATTCCTGAATTTATTGGCGGCTCTGCCGATTTGGCCGGCTCTAACTTAACTCAATGGAATGAGTCCAAAGGCATTTCCAAGCAAGATGCAGATGGCAATTATATTTTTTATGGTGTTAGAGAGTTTGGCATGTGTGCGATTATGAATGGCATCAAATTACATGGTGGATTTATTCCTTTTGGTGGTACCTTCTTAATGTTTATGGAATATGCGCGTAATGCAATACGCATGGCGGCATTAATGAAACAGCAAGCGATTTATGTTTTTACTCATGACTCAATTGGTTTAGGTGAAGATGGCCCAACTCATCAGCCAGTAGAACAGTTAGCATCAATGAGAGCAACACCAAACTTAATTAATTGGCGTCCCTGTGATGCGACTGAAACAGCGGTTGCTTGGAAGAATGCCATTGAAAATATTTCTGGACCTACGGCGTTAGTACTTAGCCGTCAAGGTTTACCAACACAGCCGCGAAACTCTGCACAATTAAATCAGATTGCTAAGGGCGGTTATATACTGGCTGATTGTGATGCTGAACCAGAATTGATTTTAATTGCGACTGGCTCAGAAGTTGATTTGGCAATGCAAGCTAAGGAAAAATTGAATGATGTAAAAGTCAGAGTAGTTTCCATGCCAAGTAGTGATGTTTTTGAACAGCAAGATAAAGCTTATCAAGAAAATGTTTTACCATCGTCGGTAGCAGCACGAATTGCTATTGAAGCTGGGCAAGGTGATTTTTGGTATAAGTATGTTGGTTTGCAAGGGCAAGTGATTGCTATGACTAGTTTTGGTGAGTCTGCGCCAGCAGGTGATTTGTTTAAACATTTTGGTTTTACTGTTGATAATATTGTTGAAAAAGCTAAAGCTTTATTGAATAGTTAAATCAAAACAAATGAAAGTGGTTTAGTTTTTTTATAGTTGATAAATAATTTTTTAATTTAAATAGTCGAGGAAGTTTCTAATGACAGTCAAAGTAGCAATTAATGGTTATGGACGTATCGGACGAATGGTTTTACGAGCAATTTATGAATATGGTCGTGAAAATGAAATTAAAGTGGTTGCGATTAACTCATCACATCCAGTTGAAACCAATGTCCATTTAACCAAATATGATACAACCCATAGTCGCTTTGAAGCTGACGTGATAGCTGACGGGGATTGCATGGTTGTTAATGGTGACAAAATTGCTATGTTAGCTGACCGTAATCCAGAAAATTTAAAGTGGTCAGATTACAATGTTGATGTTGTTTTGGAATGTACAGGTAAATTTAAAGATAAAGCTGGAGCCTCAAAACATTTTATTGGTGGCGCTAAAAAAGTTTTAATTTCTGCACCAGGCGGTTCAGATATTGATGCGACTGTTGTTTATGGCGTTAATGATAACGTATTAACAGCTGATCATCGAATTGTTTCAAATGCCTCTTGTACGACTAACTGTCTTGCACCAGTTGCTAAAGCTTTGCATGAAGGTTTAGGTATTGAAAAAGGTTTGGTTAACACTATTCATGCTTACACAAATGATCAAAATGTGATTGATAATCAACATTCTGATTTACGTCGCGCGCGTGCTGCCGCTATGTCAATTATTCCAACAAAAACAGGTGCCGCTAAAGCAGTGAGCTTAGTGTTGCCAGAATTACTTGGACGCTTAGATGGTTTTGCATTACGTGTCCCAACAGTTAATGTTTCTGTCGTTGATTTAACTTTTGAAGCATCTCGTGAAACAACGGCTGAAGAAGTCAATGAGATAGTTAAAAAAGCGGCTGATAATCATGTTCTTGATTATAACGATGAACCATTAGTTTCAATTGACTTTAATCACTCACCAGCGTCTTCAACTTTTGATGCGACGCAAACTCGTGTTAATGGTAACCTAGTTAAAATATTGACTTGGTATGATAATGAGTGGGGCTTTAGTGTACGTATGATCGATACAGCTATCGCTATGATGCAAGCTAAGTAATTTAGTTTTTAAAATAAGGAATTATTAGAGAGAATTGATTATGTCTGTTTTACGGATGTCCGATTTGGACTTACAAAATAAACGAGTTTTGATCCGTGAAGATCTTAACGTTCCAATTAAAGATGGTGTGATCACTTCGGACATACGAATTCGTTCATCGCTTCCTACGATTGAATTTGCTTTGCAAAAAGGCGCTAAAGTCATGGTTATGTCCCATCGAGGCAGACCAACTGAAGGCGAATTTAGTCAGCAGGATTCTATGCAACCAGTGGTTGAACATTTAAAGACATTACTTGATGTGCCAGTTCGACTAGTTGATGATTATTTAAATGGCGTATCCGTTGAGCAAGGCGAAGTGGTTGTTTTTGAGAATGTGCGTTTTAATGTTGGTGAGAAAAAAAATCATGAAACATTAGCCAAGTCTTATGCCGCTTTATGTGATGTTTTTGTTATGGATGCTTTTGGAACAGCACATAGAGCACAAGCTTCAACCTATGGGGTTGCTGAGTTTGCACCTATGGCATGTGCTGGACCATTGCTTGCAGCCGAATTGGATGCCTTGACTAAAGCACTCGATAGTCCAGCTAGACCGATGGTAGCTATTGTCGGTGGTTCAAAAGTTTCAAGTAAATTAACCGTGCTGGAGTCACTATCAAGTGTTGTTGATCAATTAATTGTTGGTGGCGGTATTGCCAATACGTTTATTGCTTCTGAAGGACATTCAGTTGGGAAATCGTTAGTCGAAGAAGACCTAATTGATCAAGCTAAAATACTATCACAGACAGCTATTGATAATGGTGGCGAAATTCCTAAAGTATTGGATGTTGTAGTTGGTAAAGAGTTTTCTGAGAAAACGCCAGCGACCCTAAAAGCTGTTGACCAAGTTGTTGATGACGATATGATTTTTGATATTGGTCCACAAACGGCGGATAAACTTTGTGATATTTTAGCTAAAGCTGGCACTATTGTTTGGAATGGCCCAGTGGGTGTTTTTGAGTTTGAAGCGTTTTCTCATGGCACTAAGAAAATAGCTATGGCTATTACCAACAGTAATGCTTTTTCCATTGCTGGTGGCGGTGATACGTTGGCAGCTGTTGATAAGTTTGGTATTAAAGATAAAATTTCTTATATCTCAACTGGCGGCGGTGCATTTTTAGAATTCTTAGAAGGAAAAAAGTTACCAGCTGTAGAAATATTAGAAGCAAGAGCTTTAAGTTAACAGAAAAAATTTAATTTTAATTAAGCAATCGAAGGATAAAGTTATGTCTACATTTAATAATCAGTTAGAAAAAGTTCAATTTGAAAAAGGTTTTATTGCAGCTCTTGATCAAAGTGGTGGCAGTACACCAAAAGCATTAAAGCTTTATGGTGTTAATGAAGATGCTTATAGCAATGATGAAGAAATGTTTAGTCAGGTTCACCAAATGCGTACTCGAATTATCACTAGTCCAAGTTTCACTGGCAGTCGAGTTTTGGGGGCTATTTTATTTGAGAATACATTAGATAGAGAAATTGAAGGGCAAGCCTCTTCTGAATACTTATGGCAAGTAAAACAAGTTGTTCCATTTCTTAAAGTTGATAAAGGTTTAGCTGAAGAAGAAAATGATGCACAAGTTATGAAGCCAATGCCTAATTTATCGAGCTTGTTAGAAAAAGCCAAAACTAAATCAGTTTTTGGTACTAAGATGCGTTCGGTTATTAAAGCAGCTAATCCAACAGGCATTGAAAAGGTTGTTGCTCAGCAATTTGAAATTGGCAAACAGATTATTGCTGCGGGCTTAGTTCCTATTATTGAGCCAGAAGTTGATATTAATAGTGCAACTAAGGCAGAGGCAGAAGTTATTTTAAAAGCTCAGATTATTGAACAACTAAATCAATTAAGTTCCGATCAAAAAGTTATGTTAAAACTAACTCCGCCAGAAAAAGCTGGCTTTTATCAAGAATGTGTTGAGCATGCTAATGTACTTAAAGTAGTTGCTTTATCGGGTGGTTATGAAAGAGATGAAGCGAATCGACGTGTTTCAGAAAACCAAGGTATGATTGCCAGTTTTTCAAGAGCCTTAACTCAAGGTTTATCAGCACAACAAAATGATGATGAGTTTAATGCCAATTTAGACCAATCTATTGAGTCGATTTATCAAGCGTCATTAACTTAATCATTTTATAAATAGTTAAGAAACAAATAAAAACTGTTTGAGGGCGTTATGCCCTCATAACTTGTTTTACTAAGGGTTTGAGGGAATTATGGATAGACTTTGTTATCTAGGAGTTGGAGGTAGAAACCATTAGACAAGTATTAACTGAAAAAATTGATACTATAAAAGCGGTTGAAGTTCCTGAAGGAATTACACTTTCTTTACCCGTTGCAGGTTATGTGAGCCGAAGCTTAGCCTTTATTATTGATATTCTTATTCGTACCGCTATTATTTGGTTTGTTTCCATTATATTTTCTTTCCTAGGAAATTTTGGCACAGGTTTCATCTTATTAAGCGCGTTTCTTGTTGAGTGGTTCTATCCTGTCTTTTTTGAAGTACTTAATTACGGGCAAACGCCAGGCAAAAAGTCTTTAGGTTTAGTTGTCGTTAACGATGATGGAACCCCAATTGGTTGGTCTTCTTCCATTGTTAGAAATTTATTGCGTATTGCAGACTTCTTACCATTTTTTTATACGTTTGGTATTTTGAGTATGTTGTATAGTCATGATTTTAAACGCTTAGGTGATTATGCTGCAGGGACTTTAGTCATTCATAAGCTGCAACGTGATAAAAAGTTAAACATTAATGAACAAAGTGAATTAGGTGTGTTATCACCTAAAACAGCATTAAAGTTAGATGAACAAAGTGGCATTTTAAGTTTTTCTGAAAGGGCGCAAACCATGTCTGATGCTCGAGTTAATGAGCTCGCTAATTATCTTGAACCTTGGATTGATAAAGAAATTATTTATACATCAAGGCGGTCGCCAGCATTCGCTTTATTTCGTATGGCTAATTGGATAAGAGGTCAGCGATGAGACAAGAAGAGTTTGAGCAGCGTTACCAAGAAAAGTGGCAAAGTTTTGAAAGTAATATTGAACAAGCTAAAAAATTACGTCTTCAAGCTGAAAACCTTGAGCAACAATTTGATAATTACCCGAATGATTATCGTTTAGTCTGTTATTGTTTATCGCTTGCAAAAGAACGCCAGTATAGTCCTTATCTAGTTGAAAAGCTGGAGTCTTTAGCTTTTAAAGGGCACCAAGTCTTCTATCAAAAACGTATAGGTGTTTTTTATAATATCTATCGTTTTATTTTATTTGGTCTACCAATTGCTGTCAGACAACAAGCTAAATTTGTTTGGATTGCCACAGCGCTTTTTTATGTGCCGGCATTGTTTATGTTTGCTATTGTCTTACTTTTTCCTGAAATGGTCTATTCTATTCTTGATCAAAATACGGTCGCTAAAATTGAGTCTATGTATGACCCCGCGCTAGAAAAATTTGGACGAGAAAGACAATCTGATAGTGACTTTTTAATGTTTGGCTATTATATTAAAAATAATATTGGTATTGCCTTTCAATGTTTTGCCGGTGGCATTATTGCCACTTTAGGGACGTTATTTTTTATTATATATAATGGCATATTTTTTGGTGCTATTGATGGGCATATTATTAACGTTGGTTATCAAGAAACCTTCTACTCATTTGTGGCAGGTCATTCTTCTTATGAGCTAACGGGTATTGTTTTATCTGGTGCAGCAGGTTTACAACTAGGCTGGGCAGTTATCTCGCCAGGTAATTATTCCCGGCGACAAGCTTTAATTAATGCAGGCAAAAAATCCATGCAATTAGTTTATGGCGCTATTTTCTTATTATTAATAGCGGCGTTTGTAGAAGCCTTTTGGTCATCAATGAGTAGCATTCCTTCAATGACTAAGTATGTTGTTGGTATTGCCGGTTGGATATTGGTAGTAGCCTATTTAACTCTAATGGGGCGTGGACGGAAAGGGTATGATGGAGGAGCTGACTAAATGGATTTAGAAAAAATTACCGCCAAAATTCAACCCAGAAAAAGCTGGCAAGCCATTGATTTGGGCGTTGTTTTAGTTCAACAACATTGGCAATCATTGTATAAAATTTGGTTGTTAACTTCGTTACCCTTTTTATTTTTTTTAATCCCTTTAACTTATTTCTTTAACTATGCATTTCTTTTACTTTGGTTAGTTAAACCATTATTAGAAAGACCGTTATTACATTTTATTAGCCGCTCGCTTTTTAGTGAAGAGTTATCGGTTAAAGAATGTGTTAAAGCGAGTTTTTCTTTAATCAAAATTCAATGGATTCTCAGTTTAACTTGGCGACGATTAAGTTTTACTCGTTCATTTGATTTACCCATCCTTCAATTAGAGGGCTTAAAAGGTAAAGAAAGAACTAAGCGCCTTAGAATTATTCACTCAAGAGGCACCAATGCATCTGTTTGGTTAACTATTCTATTCTTTTTTACGGAATTATTTTTTTATACCTCTCTATTTGTTTTAGTTTACTTATTCCTACCTCAGCATATGCAAGATATTAATTTTTTTACTTCTCTATTTTCAGCAGATTTGATTACTTTGTTATTAATTTATATGGCTATGACAGTTATTGCGCCTTTTTATGTGGTATGTGGCTTCTCACTTTATATTAATCAACGAACAGAGTTAGAAGCTTGGGATATTGAGTTAACATTTAAGTCATTAGCAAAACGTCTGCAAAAAAAGAGCGAGCATCAATCGGTTCGCTTAGCAGGCTTTTTATTGTTAGGTTCATTATTATCTGGTTTGTTATTCCTTCCTTCCAATCATTTGCAGGCTGAAGAAGCTCAGACTGTTACAGAATCGTTTGATAAACAAGAAGATTCATTAGAATCAAAAGTAACCGATGAAGCGGTGAAAATTTCTCCTATACATCAAAAGGCCAAAGAAACTATTGAGAAAATAAAGCAAGATAAAGATTTTCATAATAAAGTAAAAGATTATCGCTATGAGCCGGTTAATAAACCAAAGACTAAAAAAAATACTGATTTTAGTGCTTGGGAAAAGTTTTTTTATTGGTTTGGTAAGATTGTGGCATTTTTGGTTGAGTTTGGTTTATGGGTTTTTCTTGCTTTATTAATTATTTTTTTAATTATGCGTTATGGCAATTTTCTTGGTTCTTATAAGCGAGAAAAAACGACCAAAACACTACGCCCTAAAAAGTTATTTGGTTTGGATTTAGAATCAGGGACATTACCAGACAAGCCATGGACTATAGCTTATCAGCTAATTGAAAAAGGAGAGTATCGGCAGGCTTTGAGTTTACTTTATCGGGCTAGCCTTATTTGGTATATGGATAATACAAAAGTGACGATCAAACAGGGAGATACTGAATTAGAAGTTTTAAGAAAAATATCTGACTTTTCAAGTAAAGATAAAAACCAACTAATGACAGATTTAACCATGTATTGGCGAAACTTGGCTTATGCACATCAAACGCCAGATAAAAACCAGCTATGCAAACTATGTGAAACTTGGCCCAATATTTTGAAAAGCCAGGATGAAAGCCATAGTCATCCAGTTAGCGATGGAACTCAATATGAGTAAGTTGAATGTTGCAAAGTCAACTTGGATATTTTGTTTAGTGCTAGCTGTGCTTGGTTTAGTCAGTATTTGGTTTTTTAAAAGCTATACAAAAGTCGCTTACGAAAGAAATATTGGTTATAGCAATGAAGCTAAGCGGAATCCTTTTTTAGCCTTAGAAAAATTTGTGCAAGCTTATGAGGTTAATTATGAATCCCGCAAAGATTTTAATTTGTTTAAAGAAGAAGTGGGGCAGTATGATACTGTTTTAATTAATAACTCGCGCATAGCTATGTCTGAAACTATTCGCAAAGAAATGAACTCATGGGTCTCGAAAGGAGGGCATTTAGTTTTACTGGCGACTGAGTACTATAATCAAGACCTAGATGAAAGTCGTGATAAGTTTTTGGATGAATTAGGTTTAAGATTATATGAAAGTGAAATTAATGACTACGATGTTGATGACGAAGACTTAATTTCAGAGATGACATTTGAAGGTGATACACAGCCCACCCAAGTTAATTTTGGTTCTTATTATGGCTATCTACATGATAGCAGTGAAAAAGCTAGCTATATTGGTGGTAATAACTTTGCTGATTATATGATTCAATATCCTATTGAAAAAGGTTTGGTTACAGTACTAACTGATTTTAGCGTTTGGAATAATAATAATATTCAAAATTATGATAACGCTTTATTTTTTATGCAGCTTATAGGTAGCACAGAAAAAACCTGGTTTATTTACAACCGTAATCAGCCTTCATTAATTGCTTTAGGCTTTGATAAAATTCCCTATGTTATAATTTCAGTCCTTGTTTTGTTAGTACTCGTATTGTTTAGCCACTTTTGGCGTCAAGGTGTATTGCATCAAGATGATAGACCAGTTTCGCGAGAAATTTTACAGCATATAACTGCTGCAGCAAGGTTTAAATATCGATTGAATAGAGGAAGCTTGCTTATTAAAACAATGCGTAAAGCGTTATTACAAAAAGCCAATAGAAGCATTGTTGGTTTTTCGCGATTAACTGATGATGAGCAGCTAGAAAAATTAGAAGAAGTTAGTAAAATCAGTCGAAACAAGCTTATGTTAATTTGGCAAGATAACAATGAAAGCAATGATGAGTTTATTGATAAAATAAAATTGATGCAAAAGATAAGGAAAAATTTATGAATGATTTAAACAGTGAGAATGAATTGACATCAACCGAGCCTGCAAGTAGTTCGATGGAGCCTGATTTTGAGCAAGGACAAGAGCTTATAAAACAGCTTCAATCAAATATTAATCAAGCACTTATTGGCCAAAAAGATATTGTTGAGATGGCTTTGACTTGTTTATTAGCTGGAGGCCACCTATTAATTGAAGGTGTACCAGGTCTTGGTAAAACATTATTGGTGAGAGCTTTTGCAAAAAGCTTTGCAGGTAAATTTTCTCGTGTTCAATTTACACCAGATTTAATGCCAAGTGATGTGACAGGACATGCTATGTATGATCCTAAATCAGAAAGTTTTCGAATACGCAAGGGACCTGCCTTTACTAATTTATTATTGGCCGATGAAATTAATCGGGCGCCAGCCAAAACGCAGTCGGCTCTATTAGAAGTTATGCAAGAAAAGAAAATAACGATAGAAGGAAAGGCTCATGCTGTAGATTCCCCTTTTATGGTATTAGCCACTCAAAATCCATTAGAGCAAGAAGGAACTTATCCGTTACCTGAAGCAGAGCTCGACCGTTTTTTAATGAATATTCATATTAGCTACCCAGATATTAAGGATGAAATTAGTTTAGTTAAACAAATAACCACTAATGAGGTTGATGATTCTGCGTTAACTCGTCATTTAACTTCTATTACAACACCTGAATCAATTACTAAGTTACAAAAGCTGGCTGCAAGTATTCGAGTTGATGATGCTATTTTTGATTATGCAGTAAGGCTTATTGCTGCAACTCGAGAGTGGTCAGGTATTGAAATGGGAGCAAGTCCAAGAGCATCAATTGCTTTAATTCGTTGTGCTAGAGCTTTAGCCTTAATTCGGGGTTTACAATTTATTACACCTGATGAAATCAAAGTAGTCGCTTTATCTGTTTTAAGGCATAGAATTGTTTTATCAGCCGAATTAGAGATTGAAGGTGTAAACATATCTGAAGTGATTGCTGAAATTTTAGCTCAAACGCCGGCTCCTCGTCAGTAAAGTAATTAATTTATGAAGTTAACCCGGACAAGTTATTTACTTCTTTTTATTTGGTTGGCAATTGCTGTTGCCGACGCAATTTTGCGTTTAATGGAATACCAGTCAACCGGTAGAGAAATTGGTATAACTTGGTTAGGTCATGTTTGGTTTGTTTTTTCTGCAGTAATCGTAGCGCTATTAATTTGGGAACTAATTACTTTAAGGCAAAGTAAAAAGATAAAAATAAAAAGACATATTGCTCAAACGTTACCAGTTAACAATAACACTTTAGTTAAGTTAGATGTGAGTAATTTAAGCTTGCAGAGTTTTGCTTATAAAATTTTGGATCATTATCCTGATTTTTGTCGAGTTAAAAATTTACCTCAAACAGTTCAGCTGTCTGGTCAACAAGTAATAACAATTGATTATCAGATTAAAGCTTATGAGCGTGGCGAACTGATTATTAATCAGTGTGAGTTTTGGGTTATCACAAAGTTAGCTTTAATTAGTCGACGAGTAATTGTGCCATGTAAAACAGTATCAAAAGTTTATCCAAATTATCGCTCGATTCATGATTATATTTTATTAGCAACGGAACAAAAAACACGTCAGCTTGGTATTCGTCAAAGACAGCGTCGTGGTGATGGATTAGACTTCTTGCAATTACGAAATTATCGAGAGGGTGATAGTTTGCGTCAAATTGATTGGCGCACGACATCAAGATTAAGGAAATTAATATCTAAAGAATATCAACAAGAACGTGATCAAAATATTATTTTTGTGCTTGATTCAGGTCGACGTATGCGAACCAAAGATAGTGAATTATCACATTTTGACCAAGCGCTTAATGCGACGTTATTATTAGCTTCAATTGCTCTGAAACAGGGTGATGCAGTAGGTTTGCAACTCTTTGGCGGTAAGAATTTATTTTTACCGCCTAAAAAAGGCACATCAGTAATTAATAATATGCTTAATCACGTTTATGATTTGCATCCAACAACTAATGCATCAGATTTAATTGAAGTGGCTGAGAACTTAAATAAACATTTTACTAAGCGCTCACTTGTCGTTATTGTTTCTAATGTAAGAAGTGAAGATGAAATTGAAATAAAAACAGCAATGTCATTATTAAAGCAACATCATTTGGTTTTGCTTGCGAACTTAAAAGAGAGTGCTTTTGAAGAAATAGTTGATAAGGATATCTTTGACTTTGATGAAGCACTAGCTTTTTCCGAATCAATTAATTATTTAAAACAACGTGAAGCATTACAAAAGAAACTTACGCATAGTGGTGTTATTACATTTGATTCATTTCCCAAATACTTAGCCATTAATATGGTTAATCAATATTTTGATATTAAGCGTAGTGGGCGTTTATAAGTTAAAATATTAAGTTAAAGCTCGGTTTACCTTAGTTGTTATTCGAATTATTTTTATCGATTGATTTTGGTAAACTAAAATAGAAAGTGCTGCCTTTGCCTAGTTTTGATTCTACCCAAATTTTCCCATAGTGTTTTTCAACAAAGTCTTTGCAGAGTAATAAGCCGATACCATTGCCAATTTCTCCTTTAGTACCTTTACTAGTATGACAATGCTCAATTTTAAATATATTTTGTAGTTGCTCAGTTGTCATTCCTATACCGCTATCTTCTACCAAAACTGTTATATGGCTATCACTTTGTTGAGAATCTATTTTGATAGTTCCATCTTCGGGAGTGAATTTAATGGCATTATTAACTAAGTTAATTAATGCTGAATTAAGCATGACTTTATCAGCAAGAATACTTATTGTATTTGAAGTTTCATTAACCAATTTTATTTTTTTAGTTTCTGCAACACTATTCAATTTTAAGCAGATATCATCAACTAATGGTGATAATGAAATATTAGCAGGACTAAAAATAAATCCGCCGAGTTGAAATTGTGACCATTTCAATAAATTGTCCATTAAATCATAGTTATGTTGTGCTGATTTATGGATAGATTCAGCGCTTTTGCAAATAGTTTCTTTAGACATACCTTCTATTTTATTCACAAGCACTTTAGATAGACCAAGTATAGAATTAAATGGACCCTTTAAATCATGCGATAACATAGAGAAAAGCTTATCTTTTCCTATGTTTAATTGGTCAAGTTGCATTGTTTTTAAGCGTAATTCTAACTGCCCAACAACTTGTCGAGCAAGCGCTTCTAAGCTACTGATTTGGCCTGAACTGAGTTCTTTAGGCTCTCCATCAATAACACATAACGTTCCTAGAGCTTGACCATCGTGAGTGATCAAAGGCATTCCGGCATAAAATCTAATTTTTGGGTCATCAGTGACTAGAGGGTTATCATGAAAACGTTCATCTTTTGATGCATCAGCAACAATAAATACGTCAGTCTGTAATATAGCGTGTGCACAGAAAGCCAAATCACGATGAGTTTCTTCAGCATCTATCCCTGTTTTAGCCTTAAACCATTGTCGATCAATATCGACCAAGCTGACCAAAGCTATTGATGTTTGGCATATCTGAGCAGCAATTTCGACTAGGTCGTCGTAGCATGATTCAGCATTTGTATCTAATATTTTATAGCGAAGCAATGCTTCTATGCGCTGTTTTTCATTTTGTGAGCAGGGGGCGACTAACATACATCAGATTGATAAGTAGATTATGTTGTTTAAGTTTAGCTCAAGATTTTTATTAAGGGGTAGTTTTTTATTACATGTAACTAGCTAAAGTGATTTTGAGATAAACGATAATGATGACTTACCAATCAGCGGGGTCACCTATAAAATCACTTTTTTCAGGTGCTCTCTATACTGCTGATCAAGTGAACCTTCAAACTCAGTTTGTGATAATTTCCAGTTTGCACGTAATTCAAAAATACCTATAAAAATACCAATAGCTGTTGCTATTGAAGCAAGAGTTCCCCAGTCAAGCATTATTTTTCCTTGAATTTTTTACAATGGTTAAGATATAACTTAACGAATTATAAAATAATAAATTTCATATATAAATAAAATCAAGTAGCATTATTAATTCTTATTTTTAAACTTTTGGCATGATATTTTAATCCTTCGGCATCAGCAATTAACCTAGCTTGTTTAGATAATTCATTTCTGCCTTGCACATTAATTTTTTGAATAGTTTTAATTCGCATAAATGTATTTACACTTAAGCCACCAGTTTGTTTGGCATAACCCAGTGTTGGTAATGTGTGGTTAGGTCCACTAATATAATCGCCTAAAGCAACAGCGCTATTTGCACCAATAAAAAGTGAGCCATAATTATTGAGTTCGTCTTGCATAATATCTTTATGGCAAAGCATTAAATGTTCAGGTGCATAGCTTTCACTTAACTGAATTAGTTCTTGTTTTGATTCAGCATAAATGAGTTCAATTTGTTTTTGCTTAATTAATTGCTGAGTTTTCTTTTTACGTTCTAAAAAAGCTAACAGAGACACTAACCAATTAGAATCGTCACTAACAATTAAACTACAAGCCATTGGGTCATGCTCTGCTTGAGCTAAAGCATCTAAAGCTAACCACTCAAGAGGCTGTTCGCCATCACAAATTGCAAGTAGTTCGCTGGGACCAGCTAAACCATCAATTTTAATACGGTTTTGAATTTGTTTTTTAGCTTCATTAACCCAAGCATTACCAGGGCCAACAATAAGGCTAACGGGTTTAATTGATCGATAACCAAAAGCTAAAGCGCCAATGGCTTGTATACCACCAAGTTTAATGAATTGTGTTGCTCCCGCTAGGGATGCCGCAGCTAGTAGCGCAGGATTATCCGAAGGCGAACAAGCAATACGAGTTTCGCAACCGGCAACTTTTGCTGGAATTAATGTCATCAATGCTGTTGATATTAATGGGTAGCGTCCGCCAGGAATATAGGCGCCGATTCTTTTTATGGGGGATATGGTTTGTCCAAAAGTTCCAAACTCATCTGAAAAATCTTTCGACTCAGTGCCATCCTTCTGAAATAAGGCAAAGTTTTCTATACGTTTAGCAGCTAATTGAATAGCGTCGGCTAAATCGTTGTTAAGCTGATAGTCTGAAAAGGGTTTTAATTCAATTAATTCGGGCAACTGATGATCAAACTTTTGTGAATATTTATTTACAGCATTATCACCTTCAGTTTCAATTGTTTGAAGGACTGTTTTAACATCGCTTTCAATATTTTCATCTGTACTTAATGTTTGACGTTGCCAGTCTGAAGCTTTAATTATCATTAAAGCGACTCCTTAGCTCATTTGTAATGGCATTAATATCAACACCTTTAGCAAGCGCATCGGTTAAGGTAAAAAATAATAAGTCTGCTGCTTCCCAACGAACCTCATCCTGATTTTTTGCTTCAACAAGTTCTTGTGCTTCCTCAAGAATTTTTTCGGCTCTTAGCTCTGCTGATTTAAATAGCTTAGTACTAAATGAATTTTCTGGTAGTTGCTTTTTTCTTTTTTCAAGTAACTCTGTTAAGCGGTTTAAATTAAAGGTCGGTTTTTCTGAAGCGAAACAACTGTATCGATCAAAGTGACAGGCACTACCTTTCTGCTTAACTTTAAATAAAATGGTATCACCATCACAATCGATATCAGCTTGAATTAAATCTTGTTGATTACCGCTGGTTAAACCTTTTTCCCATAATTCTTGTCGACTTCGGCTCCAGTAAGTACCTTTACGCTTTGTTAATGCTTGAATTAATGACTCTTTATTAGAGTAAGCAAGCATAAGAATTTTGTTTGTATCAATGTCTTGAACGATGGTCGGGATAAGTTCTGCTTTATTAAAATCGGCTTGTGATAAAAAACAATCGATTAATTTAAGCTTTCCTGTGTAAATTGACATACCAATCTGACCATTAGCCCCAAGTTGGGTAAACCATTTAATATCATCCAATTCAGTAATTCCTCCGGCTATGGTCACAGGTACAGGCGATTTTTTTATGACTTCTTTAATTCTTGGGCGGTCAATGCCTTGCAATAAACCTTCTTTTTCAACTTGCGTATATAAAAACTCACTACAGTTTTGAGCAAGCTCAGGAATTAGATCTAAAACT
This sequence comes from uncultured Kangiellaceae bacterium, assembly GCA_964411875.1. Taxonomy (GTDB): domain Bacteria; phylum Pseudomonadota; class Gammaproteobacteria; order Enterobacterales; family Kangiellaceae; genus Aliikangiella. The sequence goes on along the minus strand of CAYPMT010000005.1, from coordinate 21,696 downwards.
TTTTCGCCTTCAGTATTTTGCCAACCTTGAGTCGACCAATAGTCACCTTTTGCATCAATAGCGAAAATTAATGATTCTTTAGAGAGTTTTTTAACCCAATCTTTACGGCAACTTGTACCAATAATAATTTTGCTGGCTCCAGCTTTAATATAGTCTTGAGCGGTTTCTAAATCACGAATTCCGCCACCTACTCGACAGGGTGTTATTTTTAATAATTCTTTTATCAGTGATTTATTATCACCTTTACCTAGTGCGGCATCTAAATCAATAATGGCAACTTCACCATACATTGAAAACTCTTTAAGTAGCTCGAATACGTCATCTCGTTCGAGAACTTTTTCTTTGCCTTGTTTTAATTGAACCGCTTTGCCATTCATTAAATCGATTGATGGAATTAACATAATTAGTTTCTCAAAAAATAGTTTTAATAGTTAAGGATTTTTACTTGTCATTTGAATTAGTAAAAACGAGTTTTTATTTCATTTTTAGCTAAGTAATTTTTTACCTGTTCTACAGTGTACTCACCTGAGTGGAACATTCCGGCAGCCAAACAAGCATCGGTACCTTGTTCGAATGCTTCAAGAAAATGTTGTTCGTTTCTAGCCCCTCCAGAAGCAATAACTTGAATAGGAACTTGTTGACTCACTTGTTGAGTTAGGGCTATATCAAAACCACTGCCTGTACCATCTTTGTGCATAGCTGTTAACAAAATTTCACCAGCACCTCGTTCCGCTACTTCTTTTGTCCATTCAAAAAAGTTGTTATCAACGAGTTTTCGACCGCCATTAATATAAACACCTAAGTCGCCATTATTATTTTCTCGATTAACATCAATAGCAACGACTACACATTGACTTCCATAAGCCATGGCTGTTTGATTAATGATTTCTGGTTGTAAAACTGCGGTTGTATTTAGTGCGACCTTGTCGGCACCAGCATCAAGAAAAGCTTTAACATCATCAATCTTTTTTAATCCACCACCAACAGTAAAAGGAATGGATAAATGAGTCGCAATGTCTGTGACTAGTTTTAATGCGGTTGGTCTACTCTCATGACTGGCTGAAATGTCTAAGAACACTAACTCATCAGCACCTTGTTCTTCATAGGTTAAAGCAAGATCAATAGGGTCACCCATATCTCTGAGTTGTTTAAAGTTAGTGCCTTTAACTACGCGACCTTTGTCAACATCTAAGCAAACAATGACTCGAGGCATTAGGCTATTTTTTTGTTGATTATTCATTCTTCCCTCCCGAGATGTCTGATACTTTAATACCTTCAAGTGCTTGCTGAATAATCTGACTACCAGCTTGACTGGATTTTTCAGGGTGAAATTGAACGCCTGTGAGACTTCCATATTGGAACGATGCGCAAAAATTTTCGCCATAAGTCGTTTGGGCAATAGAATAGTTGCTATTCTTCACAGCGTAACTATTAACAAAATAAACAGTGGTTTCATTGCTTATTAATGATTGATTTCCTGCCCCTTGAGAACTGAGTTTCGCCCAACCAACCATGGGCTTTTTGGGGAAGCTTAACATTTCTGCTTTTCCTTTTAGCCAAGCAAGTCCATTGACTTCGGGATCTTCATCGCTTGCTTCAAAAAATATTTGCATACCAACACAAATGCCTAGCATTGGAATATTTTTTTGCCACATTGTCTTTAAATAGTTACTCCAATTATTGGCCTGAATATTTTTCATCACTGTACCAAAGCGACCTTGTCCTGGAATGACAATGGCATCAAATATTTTTTGGTTAGGTTGTTCTAAAATTTCAACTTTATAACCTAGACGCTCAATGGCTGCTTTTAAACTAAAAAGATTACCCGCCTGAGTATCAATAATTAAAACTTGTTTTATAAAAGAAGATTCCAAGCTATAAAACTCCCTTAGTGGTATTTTCGCCTGAGACAGGCGACAATGCTTCTCTTAAAGAGTAGGCTAAAGATTTAAAACAACCTTCGATTAAGTGATGATTGTTTTTGAAATACATTGGTTTTATATGTAATGTGATTGCTGCACTATTGGCTAAGGTTCTAAAGAAGTGCTCAAACATCTCAGTACTCATTGAACCAATATATTCTCGAGAAAATTCAAGTTCACCAACATAATAAGCCCGTCCAGAGAGATCAACTGCAGATAATATTAAAGCTTCATCCATTGGCAATAAGCGTTGTCCATAACGTTGCATAGATTCAAGCGAACGCCAGCTTTGTTGTAGTGCATCACCTAAACAAATGGCAACATCTTCAACAGTGTGATGTTCATCAACTTCTAAATCGCCTGTCATTTTAATGGTTAAATCCCAGCGTGCGTGAGAGGCTAACTGTTCAAGCATATGATTTAGAAATCCAATGCCAGTATCAATATTGATTGTTTGTGTGCCCTGAATATTCAGAGATAACTGAATATTCGTTTCTTTAGTTTTTCGATTAACATTAATCATATTTGCCTCATGAAATTATTGGTTAGATTTTATTGGCTTAAGGCTCATTTAATTGGCTCAAGCCATGCTTCTAGTTCATTAATATTATGTAGTACTATGTCTGCCCCGGCTTGGTAAAGGGATGCAGCGTTTTTGCTGCCAATACCAATGGCGAGTGAATTCGACTTGCTTGCGGCTTGCATATCGTCTGGATTGTCGCCGCACATCCAGCTGAGTTTTGTGTACTTTTGTTTTAATTTTTCAATCCCCTCTGGTGAAGGTTTACCTTCTTTGACATCATCAAGACTAATACTTTCTAATTGTTCAAGCTTAATTAGTTTTTTACCGGCTTTTGTTTCTTCCCTTGGACGTCCTGTAACAATAGCGAAGGTTGTCTGTGATGCTTGCTTAATTTTTTTTCGCAATAAAGCACTTAGAATGACTTTTTCGTTAGACACAAAACCATCATTATTATTGCCTAGATAAAGCTGTTGGAAGATGCGAGTGACTTCTTCTAAATCAAAGTCAAAACCAAGATTTTTTAATAGTGTTTGAGTTAAAACCCAATCGTTATTAAAGCCGCCACCCTGTCTAAGCTTTTCAATATCTGACTGAACAATAATTTTCCCAGAAAGCTGTTTAACAGTAGCCTTAATGCTTTCATCGTAACTATCACTGGTATTTATTAGAACGCCATCCATATCAAGACAAATCAATCCAGGAGTAAGAGACTGTTTTAGTAATGGAAAGAGTTTTTCCAAACTGAAAGGAATGGTAATTCGTAAGCAGTCTACAAGTTCATTTTCTTGAAAACAACGGACTAAAACATTATTCTTCTTGAGAAAAGACTGTATTGCTTTGGCTTGGTTTTTTGGTAAGGCCAAGAAAATAAAGTTGGCGCTACTGGGAAAAACTTGGATGTTGTTTTGTGTAAGCCATTGCATAATTTCTTCACGATTATTATTAATTGTTTTGCAGTAGTTATTAACTTCAACTTGGTTTTCTTGACCCAGCGCTTGAGAGGCAATATTTAACGTGGGTGCAGAAATGTTAAAAGGTATACAGCGTTCTTTAAATTGATTGATGAGTTTTTTGTTTCCAAGTAAATAACCTAATCGAATTCCCGCTAAGCCATAAGCTTTTGATAAGGTTCTTAATATGACAAGGTTATTAAACTCTTGCAGGAGTTGATTGGATTTGTTCAAACTATCTTGGCCACTAAATTCAATATAAGCTTCATCAAGAAATATCCAACCATCATTATCTTTAGCAATTTTTAGTAATTGAATCAGTGTCTCTCTTTCAATTAACTCACCTGTCGGATTATTCGGCCGAGTAATAATAGTGATAGATTTTTGGCTTGATTCTATAGATTGTTTGATAGCTTTGACATTAATAGTCAAATTAGTATTTGCTGAAATAAGTTGAGTATTAAGCTGCCAGCTTTTAATTCCCCAAGTATATTGTGAGAAAGCAGGTAGCGGTAAAATTAATTGTGTTGTCTGGCTTAAGTCGCTATTTTGTTGAGCTTCTTTAGTGAGACGCATTAATAACATAATGGCTTCATCACCGCCATTGGTACACATGACTTGTGAGTCAGTGAGCTGATTTAATTTAGCAAGTTGTTTTTCTAAGGTTTCACGATCAGGATATTGCCATAAGTCTTTTCCGAAGGTGTAACTTTTAGCAATAGCACTCTCTTTATCGCTGCGCTCATTAAAATCAAGTTTCAAAAAGTCTGACATATTATTTCTCAACTATTGTTCTATTTGACTATAGTGCTTTACGAATAGCGGTTTCTAAAATATCTGTGGCACCAGCCGATAATAATTTAGGAATTAAATCGCGAATTTGATTTTTTTGAATCGCTGCTTTGATTGCAAAACCTTGATCTTGGTATAAAGGTGAAACCGTTGGAAAGCGCATAGCCGGTAACAGTGAAATAATCGATTCGACATTATCATTAGTACAGTTCATTTCTAACAATACTTTATCGCGGCCATTAATAACGCCTTGCATCAGTGTTAATAGATCTTCAATAGTTTGTCGTTTACTTGGGTCATCCATTATTTTAGGATTAGCAATAAACTGTGTTGAACTTTGCATAACTGTATCAACAATTTTTAATCGGTTGGCTCGGATAGTTGTACCGGTTGAAGTATTATCAATAATCATATCAGCATCTTCGGGTGGAAAAACTTCAGTTGCACCATAAGAGCGTAGTAGTTGATAATCAATGCCGAGTTTATTCAGGTAATTAATACTGATATTTTTATATTCTGATGCAACGATTAAGCGACGTTTTTGCATTTCCTGCCAGTCCCAATCTTCTGGAATACAGGCTACAATTTTTACTGGGTCGTAACCCAAGTCTTTTAAAATTTCGACTTGGCAGTTTCTTTCTTGAATCCAATCTAACCCTGCAAAACCAATATCATGCTGCCCGATTTCAACTAAAGAGGGAATATTTTGGCTTTTCAGTAGTTTGACTTCTAAGTCAAAGCCATAGGCTTTTGGACGATAATTACGTTCATCACCAACCAGGTCTATACCACAGTCAGATAAGAGTTTGAGAACTTTCGTATTGATTCGCCCTTTGGGTAGTACAATCTTTAAAGTCATTTTGATTCTCGTTTAAGTTATTTAGTCAAAAATTAGGCATAAAAAAAGCCCCGTTTGGTAGAGCGGGGCTTTTGGGGTAATTAAATTAATTAATTTTACATATCAAAAAGCACCGTCATCGGAAATGATGATGGTGATGATGTAACGCAGCAGTGTTTAAAATTAATCGGTTCATGCCCTAAAGCCTGACATATAATTTTTCTGGGTTCAACTAATTTTTTAAAGTTTAAACAAATAATTTTGGCTTAGTTGGTTTTACCTATGATGTATTTAGATTATGTTAATATGTTTAACCTTTTGATCAATAAGGTTTAATCATGAATGTTCAAATGAGCAAGTTTCCTCGAACGACGATTATTTGGGGAGCGGTATTTTGTTTATTGTCGGTTGTTATTGGTGCTTTTTCGGCACATCTACTTAAAGACTTGTTTGATGAGTATGCGTTAGGTCTTGTAGAAATAGCTGCTCGGTATCAAATGTATCATGGGTTAGCTTTGATTTTATTTGGCTTGATAATAGCCTATGTTAATTTTCCTTCTACTACTCATTCGCGATGGTATCTGATTTCAGTTGCTGGTTTTATATTGGGGGTTCTTCTTTTCTGTGGCTCACTCTATCTGATTGCTTTTAGTGGTAATAAAGCCTTTGGCATGATTACGCCTATTGGCGGGTTTGCTTTTATTTTAGGTTGGTGTGGTTTGATAGCGGCTTTATTGGTTCGTAAAACTTAATATAGACTTTGTATTTTGAGATATTTGATAGTTGCAATGTGAGATATCTCTGCATTGAATTAGGGTAGATGACGTTTTTTTATAACAGTTGAAAGCTTTATTTTAAAGAAATTGCATATAACTTTTTGATTTTAAATGGTTTTTATTCTACTTGAAACTTAAGGCTAGTTATCAGTTTTGTGACTTTTCTTCAAGCTGACTTGTCTGAAATCGCTCAGCACGTAAACTGTTACTTAAGCGTTAGGGATATAGCGCCGGATTAAAGGGAGAAGCGAGCAAGGATTCTCGTATCATGGAAATGATATTCAGGATGAGTGCATGGAGCTATTCTTTCAGGGGATGAAGGAAAAAATCGGGAGGCAACTTAATTGTTGCCTCCTTTCCTATTGGTTTGCATATCTAGTTTTTATTTCTAGCCGTTTTATATTTCCTGCCAAAGTGTTCTGAGTTAAAATAAACCGTTTTTAGGTGGTTAATAGACCTCGAGTTAAACTTTACAAGTTGTTAAGTCGTACAAATCGTTAAACCATACAAGTAGTTAAATCATATAAATAGAAGCTATCATATGAGTCAAAGTATTAAGCAATTAATTGAAAATAACCGTCAGTGGGCTAGCCAGTTTGAGAAAGATAATCCTGGCATATTTGCTAAACTAGCACAGCAGCAGACACCCAACTATTTATGGATTGGTTGTTCGGATAGTCGAGTACCAGCAAATACCATTATTGGTTTACAGCCAGGTGAAGTATTTGTCCATCGTAATATTGCTAATCTAGTTAATCATTCGGATTTAAATGTTTTATCCGTTCTTGAATTTGCTGTTAATGTTTTACAAGTTACCGATATTATTTTATGTGGTCATTATGGTTGTGGTGGTGTGCAAGCTGCATTGGAACAACAAGAGCATGGATTGGTTGATAATTGGTTAAGAAATATTAAAGATATTTATAAAAAGAACCAATCACACTTTGATGATGTAACGAATGAAAAAGAAAAATTGAATTTGATGTGTGAACTGAGTGCAAAACAACAAGTGCTTAATATTTGCCATACACCCATTGTTCAAAATGCTTGGAAGCAGGGACAAAGTCTTGCTGTTCATGGTGTTATTTATGCTATCGAAGATGGTCTGCTTCGAGATCTCGATGTGACTACTCGATCAATTAAAGAAATAGAATCAATTTATCGTTTATTTGATTAAAAAATTTATTAATCACCAATTGGGTCAACTTCAATACGCCAGCGAACTCGTTTAGCACTTTTCAGTTTTTCAATATCTTTTAAGGTTTTTTCGAGTAAATGATGTAGATGGCTACGTTTTTGACTTTGCAAAAAAAGTTGATAGCGAAATTTCCCCGCTTTTTTGGTATGAACAGCTGGCGCTGGACCAAGTAACTCAACAGATAAATCATTATACTGGCGTAATATTTTTTTTGCTTCTTGTAAAAAAAGCTTAGCGTTATTCAAGTCAGGTGACTCTGCTTGAAAAAGTGCTGCAAAGTGGTGTGGTGGTAGCTCTGCTTCTATCCTATCTTTTATTGTTGCTTGAGCAAAAGTTTTGTAATCGGAATGAATAAGTTGAGTTAGCATAGGGTGTTCAGGGTGATGCGTTTGAATAATAACTTCACCCGGTTTTTCAGCTCGACCAGCTCGACCAGAAACTTGAGTAATAAGTTGAGCCGCATATTCTGCCGCTCGGAAATCTGCACTATAAAGGGCGCTATCAATATCAATTAAAGCGACCAGTGTCAGCTTTGAAAAATGATGACCTTTTGCTAGCATTTGTGTGCCAATTAAAATATCAATTTCACCGGCATTTATAGCATTAACAAAATTATCCATTGATGATTTTTGTCGTGTGGTATCTCTATCAATACGAGCGCATTTAGCATCAGGAAAAAGCTTTTCAACAGTTTCTTGTAGACGCTCTGTACCTAATCCAATCGGTAGCATTTGTTGACTATGACAGTTCGGGCAACTGTTAGAAACTTTTTTTGTTGCCCCACAATGATGGCACTGTAAACTATTAATTTTATGATGGTACGTATAATGAATATCGCAACTATTGCAGTGATGACTATAGCCACAGTTATGGCAAAGTAAAACTGGCGCATAGCCGCGACGATTAAGAAATAATAAAACTTGTCCTTTTTCGGCTAAATGCTTTTTAATCGACTGGATTAACTGTGTTGATAGGCCTTGTTGTATCGGTTGTTTCTTTAAGTCAATAATTTCATAACTTAATGACTTTTGATTTTGAGCTTTTTCAGTTAATTCTAAGCAAGTCATCTTTTTTTTCTGGACATTAAATAGTGACTCAATGGAAGGGGATGCACTACCTAATAAGATTGGAATGTTTTCTAAATTAGCTCTAAGCATAGCAACATCTCTGGCAGAATAACGAAAGCCTTGCTGTTGTCTAAATGACAGATCATGTTCTTCATCAATAATAATAATGCCTGGATTTTTTAATGGCGTAAATAATGCTGATCGGGTTCCAATAATAATTTGAGCGGTACCATTTTTAGCTTTTAACCAGTTTTGCAAACGTTGTTTTTCACTCATATTAGAATGCAGTAAAACAATTTCTAAATTAAAACGATCTTGAAAACGTTTAAAGGTTTGTGGTGTTAGGCCAATTTCTGGCACTAACACTAAAGCCTGTTTATTTTGTTTAACTAATTGCTCAATTAGTCTTAAGTAAACTTCCGTTTTTCCTGAAGCAGTGACACCAAAAAGTAAAAAAGCTTTATATTGATTAAATGAATGAGAAACCTCATCAATGGCAGTCTGTTGCTCTGAATTGAGTGTGATGTTAGCGTTTCTATTAATTAAAGCGTCACCATTACTAGTTGCTGGTTGTTGTTCATTATATTCTCTTGAAATCCATTTTTTGCCAGCTAATGTTTTCATGTGAGCATAAGTAAAGCCAAACGTTTTTAATTGATGATGAGCAATACCATGCGGATGCTGAATAAGTGTCGTTAGAACTTGGCGTTGTTTAATGGCCGACTTGGCAACAAGGTTATTATCAATGGCTTGTTTACCTTGTTCAGTAATTAGCCATTGACTGGTTCGGCTTAGCTCCGCTTTTTCGCCTTTTAAAAGAGCTGTAGGTAATAGTGTTTGCCAAACTTCACCGGGTGGTGCGTGATAATAGCGACATAACCAATCGTAAATTGATAAGAGTGTTTGGTCAATTAAAGGAGCTTCATCGAGAATTTGGTTAATTGACTTGATCTTATCTATTGAACCCAGTTGTTGCGCTAGGTCATTACTTTTTTCAACCTGTTCAATAATACCAATTTTTGTTGATGAGCCAAAAGGGACTTCAACACGCATTCCTGGTTTTGGAGTGATGAGATAATTCTCTGGTAGCAGATAGTAAAAAGCTTGTCTAATTGGCACAGGTACGGCAACCTTTATTAGTACTCTGTCTGCTAATTGATTTATATTGAAGTCAGTCTGATGCAAGATATTAATAATAGTTACTTATTTTTGAGGGAACCATTTTGAAATATCTTGCCTTGTTAAACAAGCACTCTATGCTTTATATTTTGTTAGCATTGGATTGATGAGCTAAACTTTAGTAGGATTTTCATTATTTAAGGCTAATTAAATGTCAGATAATATTCAAAAAAAGCGACCTCTTTATATTCGTTATGCGGGCCCTATGCTTTTGGAGACTTCTCTCCTTAATAAAGGCAGTGCGTTTACTAAAGAAGAAAAACGAGCATTTAATTTAGAAGGTTTACTCCCTGCGGCTATAGAAACCATTGAAGAGCAAGCGGCAAGGGCCTATCAGCAATATTCACAATTTACTCGTGATTTAGACAAGCACGTTTATCTACGTAATATTCAAGATACTAATGAGACACTTTATTTTAAGCTCATTAATGAACACCTTGAAGAGATGATGCCAATTATTTATACCCCGACTGTTGGCCTGGCATGTCAAAAATTTTCACAAATTTACCGTCGAAAACGCGGCTTATTTATTTCCTATCCGAATAGAGAGCGAATTGATGAGATGTTACAAAATGCCACCAAACAAAATGTTAAAGTGATTGTAGTCACCGATAGTGAAAGGATTTTAGGTTTGGGTGACCAAGGTATTGGTGGTATGGGAATTCCAATTGGTAAGTTAGCGCTTTATTCAGCCTGTGGTGGGATTAGTCCTGCTTATACTTTACCAGTGACTTTAGATGTGGGAACCAATAATCAAGATTTATTGGATGATCCGCTCTATATGGGCTGGCGTCAAAAGCGGATTACTGGTGATGATTATTTTAAGTTTGTTGATGACTTTGTCAGTGCTGTTAAGTTGCGTTGGCCAAATGCGATGATTCAGTTTGAGGATTTTGCTCAAGCTAATGCAACGCCTTTGTTAAAAAAATATCAAGATAAAATCTGTTGTTTTAATGATGATATCCAAGGCACAGCAGCCGTAACAGTCGGTACTTTATTAGCGGCTTGTTTTTCCCAAGGTACCAAGCTTAAAGATCATCGAGTTGTATTTGTTGGGGCTGGTTCAGCGGGTTGCGGTATCGCCGAACAAATTGTTGCACACATGTGTCAAGATGGCCTTAGTCAAGAACAAGCCATAAGCCAAGTGTTCCTTACAAGTAGTAAAGGCTTACTAACTGATGCTATGTCATTACGTCCGTTCCAAGAAAAATTTGCCAAGTCTAGCGAAGAAGTTTCAAGTTGGAGTAGTGATGGTCAGAGCATTTCATTGTTAGACTTAGTTAAGGCGAGTCAGCCAACTATTTTGATTGGTGTTTCTGGTGTCGCTGGACTCATTAGTGAGGCTGTAGTTAAAACCATGTATGAGTCTTGTGCTCAGCCAATTATTTTGCCTTTGTCCAATCCCACTTCAAAAGTTGAGGCTTTACCGGAAGATGTTATTCGTTGGACTCAGGGTAAAGCAATTGTTGCAACAGGTAGTCCATTTGAACCAGTCGATTATGATGGTAAGAGTTATCCTATTGCTCAATGTAACAATAGTTATATTTTTCCTGGTATTGGTTTGGGGGTGATTGCTAGTCATGCAAAACGAATTACTGAGCATATGTTTATGGTAGCAAGCGAAGCGTTAGCAGAATGTTCTCCACTTGTTAAAGACGATGGCAATCAATTACTACCTGAATTGAGTGAAATAAAAGAAGTCAGTCGTTACATTGCGATTAAGGTTGGTATGCAGGCTATCAAAGAGAAAGTTGCTTTACGTATTGATCAAGAAACACTAGAAAAGTGTGTGGATAAAAACTTTTGGCTACCTGAGTATCGTGAATATCGACGAACGCCTTTTTAATGGTCGTAACTAATATTGATTAAGCAAACCAGGTTTTGGGTTATAAAAGCATTCCGGGGTGATTGAGTTTTACTCTTAGTTTACCGTGAGATTGGTAAATATAACCTTTTAAGGATAGTTGATGGCCAGTTTTAAACTGGTTGAGTTGTTGTTGACTAAAATAACTAAGATTGTCTCGAGGAATACCTACCCAAAGTTTTTTGTTGATGATTAGCCAGCGATATTTGCGCGAATCATCTATTTGAGTAATCTGTCCTTCAACTGATTGAAATCCTTGGTCAGGTTTAATCTCACTGACTTTTTTTGCCTTTGATGAAGCGAGCTTCCAGAGTCCTTGTTTATTTTGACGAGCTTGATTTTGTTGATCATGAATGCACTGCCAGTAGCGATCATTCGGTGGAATAATGAGTGTATGGGCTAAGCCTTTAGCAGTAAGCTCAGCATTAATGAAAAGACCTTTGTCATTAAAGGCTAACGCTAAATAGCGTCCATACTTATCTTGTTTTTTCTGATCAAGTAGCCAGTAAACTTTATTGCTGGAGCCGATTAAATCTTTGAGGTGCTCTTTAGCTTCTTTAGCAAAAGGCTCAGCCTTATTGGTTTTAGACCACTGCTTAGGCTTCATCTCAGGCGTATTAATATGCAGTAAGCGTAGTTTATGCCCATTTTTGAGGTGTATGGTATCGCCATCTGGTAGCCAATCAACTTGAGATGACTGAAGAGAAGCTTTATTCAACTGGTTGAAATTTGGACAATTGATAGATGCCGACAGACCCTCTTCTGATAGGTTTTGGGCAGAATCATCAGTAAGTTTGTTGTCAGACTCAGGTGAACTACAAGACCAACAAAGTGATAGAGTTAGTACAAAAAAAGCGCTATAAAGCGCTTTTTTAAAATAATGGCGATGAGTCATTTACTTTTTAAGAGAACGAGCACCAAAACGCTTACGGAATCGGTCTACTCGGCCACCAGTATCGACCATTTTTTGTTGGCCTGTGTAAAAAGGGTGACAGTTTGAACAAATGTCCAAAGTGATGTCTTTACATAGGGTTGAGCCAACCTCAACTTTATTACCACAGCTACAAGTGGCTGTGATGGTTTCATAATTAGGATGAATATCTGCTTTCATAACAATTTCTCTAGTTTTGTCTACCGCCATCCAAGCCAATTAAGAAGAGTCTAAATTGCTTGAACACCATAGCCAATTAAACGGAGGCGAAATTCTACCGACCTCGACAGGTAAATGCAAGAAACATGAGTGAAATTCAGGTTGTTTATTAGAAATTATTGACTAGACTTAATGCAGGCTGTTTGCTTTTTTAGTAGATATTTCAATTGATTAGAGTTATTGGAAATCTGAGATGTTATCAGAAGATGTAAAGGTTTCAACAAATAATGGTGAAATCTACCCTCATAAAAAAGGTGTACTTTCTAAAAGTTTAGTTCTTTGGTTTATTGTGACCTTAGTGACACCCTTATCGATTGCTTCTTGGTGGGGTTATTACCAAGTCAAGCTTAGTATTTCGACTGAAATTGAAAAAAAGTTAAAAAACCATGATTTGTATATCAAAAGGTTTATTGATAATTGGTTTGATTATCGATTTATGGATGTGAGTCATTTAGCGAAAGTTGATGTGAATCGCCAGCTGTTAGAAAATCTCAGTAAAAACTATGCAGAGAGCCAACTTTCTTTAGCTGAATATGTGGTGAGTGATGATTGGGAATTAACGAGTAAGCAATATAATAATAATTTAGACAATGTTAAAACATCTTATGATTATGTGGAGGATGCATTATTAATCGATAAACAAGGTAATATTTTATATTCGGTTAATCGCTCTTATGATTTGGGAGCCAATCTATTCATTGGTCAACAGACAAAAAGCAAATTAGCCAACAGTGTTAAAACGGTATTAAATAATGAAATAACGGATTTTTCTGGTATTGAGCATTATCAAGCTAATTATGGTGAGATGGTTGGTTTTATGACTTCGCCTATCTATGATGTTGATAGTCAATTAATAGGGGCCTTATCTTTAGAAATACAGTTAAGCAGAATTAGTAATTTGCTTAATCAAAGGAAAGAAGAGCAGCTATTAGATCATTATCTAATTGATGAAGAGGGTTATTTACAAACCCCCATTAATGGAAATTTTTCAGAAATTATAAAACGAAAAATAGATACTGACACGGTTAGTTTATGGATTGAACAGAAAAATAATAGTCAGTCTAGCAAAATTACTCATTACTTAGGTCCCAATAATAATAAAGTGCTTGGAATTCTTACACCAATTCAAATAGGTGATAAAAAATGGGCGCTTGTTGGAGAAATAGATCATCAAATCATTGTAGAGCCAGTTTGGGATTTAGTTAAGTCGATTGGAATTGCCTTTATTTTTATTATCATCAGTATCGGTGTTTTTTATTTTTATATTAGACAAAAAATATCAAAGCCTATTACCAGCTTGTGGAATAATGCGGTGTTAATTGCAAAGGGCGAGAGAGATAACTTTGACCCAATTAACGTTGATAATGAAATTGGTCATCTGTCTCAGTCTTTTAATCACATGTTGCATATAAGGCAAAAACACGAAGAAGCTTTAGAGAAAAGTAATAAAAACATAAAGATTGGACTGAATCAGTTAGCCGAACAGAAATATGCACTTGACCAACATGCCCTCGTTGCAATCACTAATGTTAAGGGCGAAATTATATTTGTGAATGAAAAGTTTTCAGCAATTAGTGGTTATTCTGAAAGTGAATTGATGGGGCAAAATCATCGTTTAATTAATTCTGGAACACATCCGAAAGATTTTTTTAGAGAGATGTATTTAACAATTTCTTCTGGCAAAGTTTGGCAGGGTGAGATTTGTAATCGTAATAAATCAGGTGATTTATACTGGGTAGATACAACGATTATTCCTTTAAAAGATGAATCAGATAAGCCCGAACGATATATTGCGATTCGAAATGATATTACCGAAATCAAACAAAAAGAAATAAAAATTAAAGAAACTCTTACAACGCTTGATATGATGCTTGAGTCTTCAGATGATGGCATTTTGATTTTTGACATAGAGAAAAAAATATTAAAAGCAAATAGTAAGTTTTACGAACTTTGGAAAATACCTAAAGACACTCAAGCTATTAATATAGAAACATTTTTGATTTACTGTGAAATACTATTGAATGAGCATTATAAAGAAAAATTTTCTAAAATCGTACAGGAAGATTACTCAAGTCATGAAAAGTGTTTTGAAATTATTAGGTTAATAGATGGTTTTACTTATGAATGTCAATCGAGAGTAATGCTTTTTGACGAAGAAATATTTGGTCGAGTATTAATTTGTCGTGACGTTTCGGTTAGGCAAAAGTCAGAAGAGAGTTTGCAGAAGCAATATCAAGCTAGTCACATTAAACTATCAATTGCTAAAGTGCTTTCTGCTGAGGTTTCTATTGCTGCAAAAATTGATATGGCGCTTGGCGAATTGTTTTTGTTTGATTTTTGTTCTGTTGAAGAAAAAGCGGGTCTTTTTTTGGTTGAGCAAGATGATAAAACAAATGAAATGGTCACTAATAGCTATAAAATGAGTAATTTTTTTGGGGAAGTAAATGAAGAGTTTTGGTTAAGCCAACCACTTTTTAAGGAAGCATTAAATAACAAGCGAATAGTTGGCTTCACTCATAAAGGAGTTAGTTCTAATAAAGAAATAAATTCTAATGAAGAAAGTTTTATAAAACCATTGTTTGCTTATATTATTCCGGTTGTTAATAGGACCTCTGAAGAAGAAAAAGTTTTAGGTAATTTGGTGTTATATGTCGACAAAAAGCCCAGTGAAGAGCAAGATGTATTGTTAATATTACAAGATATTAGCGATATGTTTGCTAGTGCGATTGTTCAAGATAATGCTAACCAATTATTACAACATGCTTCTGAAATGGCAGAACAAAATAACCAAATGAAAAGTGAATTTCTTGCAAGCATGAGTCACGAAATTAGAACACCGATTAATGGTATTATCGGTATGCTAGAACTGTTATTAAAAACACCACTTAATTTTGAACAACAAGATAAAACTCGGCTTGCTCGCTATAGCGCAAAATCACTGCTGGCTTTAATTAATGATATTTTAGACTTTTCAAAAATTGAGGCAGGCAAGCTCGATCTTGAGATTGTAAATTACAATTTCCCAGAAATGATAGGTCAAACTTGTAAGTCAATTGCGGTTAAAGCAGAAAAGAAGGGTATTGAAGTTGTTTTAGATATGGTTGATTTTGAGTTCTTAGAAATAAAAGGTGACCTAACTCGTTTGAATCAAATATTAATTAACCTTATTAGTAATTCAGTTAAATTCACAAGCGAAGGTGAAATTGTTATTAGGATTAAATCAACTAAAGATGATGCTAATAATCAATACTTTATTATTGAAGTGAGTGATACGGGAATTGGAATCCCAGCAGAAAAAATTGATGAATTATTTGATGCTTTTACTCAGGTTGATGCATCCACGACCAGGAAATATGGTGGAACAGGTTTGGGTTTATCAATTTGCAAAAAACTTTGTGATTTAATGGGTGGAAGGATTCATGTTGAAAGTCAAATAGGCAAAGGAAGTTGCTTCCAAGTTATATTGCCGCTAATGGTTCCTGAAAATTCCAAAGCAAAAAGACCTCAGCATAGTTTAGAGAGTGTATCAGCATTAGTTATTGATCATAACCAAACGAATACAGATATGATATGCCGCCAATTGGGTGTTTGGGATATTAGTGCTGAAGCGGTTCATGATGAAAAAAGTGCGCTTAATAAATTAAATTCTTCAGCTGAAAATAACAGTAATTTTGATTTTGTTTTTATTGAAGCAAATTATGATGATATTGATTCAATAAAATTAGCTAACAAAATACGTGAATTATCAGATTTTGAAAAGACTAAAATTATTAGTATGACTTCTTTTTCTCGAGAATTTGTTATTGAAAAATATATTCCATTTGATATTAGCTATTCATTCACAAAGCCTGCGATGAGGTTGGATTTGATTAAGTCGATTGAAGCGGCAGGTAATGGACTAAAAATTAGTGGCGCTAGCGAGTTAACCGCTTATCAATCCGAATTAAATAAGCCATCTGATGAAAATTTAAGTTTATCAAAAGATACCAAATTGCTTTTAGTTGAAGATAATTATATTAACCAACAGGTAGCGATTGGTATTTTAAATGAGCTTTTATTTAAAGTTGATGTAGCTAACAATGGTGTGGAAGCATTAGAAAAACTAAATAATGATGAAAGTTATCAAATTGTTTTAATGGACTGTCAAATGCCTGAAATGGATGGGTATGAAACAACACAGGCTATTAGAGCTGGTCAGGCAGGCGAGACTTATAAAGATATTATTATTATTGCCATGACAGCTAATGCTATGCAGCATGATAGACAAAAATGTTTAGATTCAGGCATGGACGATTATTTATCAAAGCCAATTGATCCCCGGTTGCTTAAAGATGATCTTTTTAAATGGTTAAAAATTGAAACAGAGGTGGATAGCATTGACTCTAAAAGTGAAGAATCTCTGTTAACTCAACAACTTAGCCAGGAGAAAAAAAGCGTGCCTGAGAATAGTGATTCGAATAAAAATGACAGTAATACTAATATAGTTAGCAATAATCAGAATGATGATATCAATGAAAATCAAGTCAGTTTGAAGGTTTGGGACAAACAAGCTGCTTTAGCCCGAGTAATGAACAAAGAAGCCATTTTAGAAAAGCTTGTTGGCAGCTTTTTAGATGAAATGCCAGCAAGAATAAAAACTTTAAAGGAACTTACGGAGCTAAGTGATTTGGAGCAAATCACTCGTTTAGCTCATACGATTAAAGGCGTTTCTGGCAATATGAGCGGTATTGCGTTACAAAAAATAGCTGGAGAAGTGGAAAAACAGGGTAAATCAGGTGATAAAAAGGCAATAGAGGGGCTATTGCCGGAACTATTTATTGCCTATGAAGAGCTTAAAGATTGTTTTCAAAATTATGTTTCAGAGGCTTAATATGGCAATCGTTATTTTTACCAATAAAGGTGCACGAATTAGCCTTATGATTGCTAGACTTAAATTAGATAGAAGTAAATTTTTAGAGGTAAATTCGTTTGCTTAACGTTATTGAATCATCAGTTAAACCAAAGCTATCGCGTGGTCTTGTACTCATTGCAGACGATTCAGTAACTAATATACAAATTTTAAAAGCTTGCTTGGCTGATGTTTATGAAATTATCACTGCATCTAATGGTGAAGAATGCTTAAAGTTAGTGGATAAAGGACCTGATCTTATTTTGCTTGACATTGAAATGCCAAAAATTGATGGTTACGAGGTTTGTCGTCGTTTGAAAGCTAATAGGCAAACAAGAAATATTCCTGTTATTTTTGTGACATCAAAAAATGACGGTGGCGATGAAGAGTTAGGTTTTAATGTTGGCGCTGTTGATTATATTACTAAACCTATTAAGCCAACAGTTGTAATGGCTAGAACTAAAACTCATGTAACGTTAAAACAACAAAAAGATAAGCTGAAAGAAATAGCGACTCGCGATCAGCTTACAGGTTTATATAATCGACATTATTTGTTCGAAAATGCAGAGCAAAAAGTTGCGCGTGCTAGACGCCATGAAGATACTTTTAGCGTATTAATGATAGATGTTGATCATTTTAAACAAGTTAATGATAAGTTTGGACATGGTTTTGGTGATTATGTTTTAAAAACAATTGCTGGTGAATTAAGTTCATCCATTAGAAAAGAAGATGTTTCTGCTCGTTTAGGTGGAGAAGAGTTTATTATTATATTAGATGCTAGTAATTTAGCTAACGCTAAAATAAAAGCACAAAAACTTTGTGAGATAATCCAAAAAATTGATTTTAAAAAGTGTCAAGTGACTATTAGTATAGGTGTTGCAGAATTATGTAATCAAAAAGAAAGCTTTGAACAACTTTTAGAGCGTTCTGATAAAGCTTTGTATCTTGCTAAAGAAAAAGGACGCAATTGCGTTATAGTTTCAAAGAACAAGTGATTAAAAAATAATTTTTTATAGGTAACAAATTAATGAGTGATAAGCCGACTATCTGTATTACAGATGATTCAAGTGAAGAAAGGCTTCTTCTTAAATTATTGCTTGAAGATGATTATCAAATTATAGAAGCAGATTCGGGTGAAGTTTGTCTTGAACTTATTCAAGAAAAGGTTCCGGACTTATTGTTACTCGATGTTAATATGCCAGGAATAAAAGGCTATGAAGTTTGTCAAAAATTAAGAATGAAAGCTGAGACGCTTGATTTACCCATTATTTTTGTATCGGGGCTTGATAGTACAGAGGAGCGTCTTGAAGGTTTTGAATCGGGTGGTGATGAATATATTATCAAGCCAATTAACCCAGACGATTTATTAGAAAAAGTTAAGTACTATATTAGCGGTTCTGAAGAGAAGAAAAGTTCCCACAAGCAAGCAACGGAAGCTATGCAAGTAGCAATGGAAGCGATGACAGTGAGTAGTGAACTTGGTCAAATTGTTGCGTTTATTAAAAAGGGACAGGATCTTACAACAGCAGAAAGTATTGGTCTTGCGATGCTTGAAATCACTAAAGAGTTTCAACTTGACTCTGCTGTCATGGTGCATATTGGTGAAAAAAAGCTGTTCTTTGGTTGTCAAGAAGATTCACTTGAAGCGCAATTTTTAAATAAAGTTGAAAATAGTAAAGAGCGAATTCTTAATCTTGGTGTTCGTACTGTTGTTTGTGATCCCTATCTAGTTTTGCTTATCAAAGATATGCCAATAGATGATGAGAAAAAAACGGGTCGCTTAAAAGACCATTTGGCTGTTTTAATGGATATTGGTAGTGGGTTTGCTGCTAGCATTAAAGCTCAAATGCAAGTGGCGGAAGTCAGAACAGAATTTCTTCATGAAATTATTGCTATTGCTGAAGATCAAATTAAACTAACGAGTCAAAAAATTTCCGCACATAGTAAAGGTGCAACGGATATCATGCAAGATATGATCGGCGAATTAGAAAGCATGTTATTTAGTTTAGGCTTAGAAGAAGATCAAGAAAAAAAGTTAATGACTTTAGCGAGTTCAGCTTCACTGAAACTAGAAGAAGTTAATGAGTCAACTCATAGTCTTGATGCCGATCTAGGTGTTATTTTAGAGAGTTTATATAACTTTTTAGGATCTGAAAAATAAAGTTTTTTGTTTAAAAATTAAACTCTAATTAGCTTTTACAGTTCTTTGTTCCGCCCACTCCCTTAGACCTTGAATTTTTTCAGCCATAATAACAGATAATGGACGTGTTTCTTCGAGCGCTTGAAGAATGGATTTTGTTGACATGGATTGTTCTTCTGCGTAACAGTGATAAAGTGTTGAAACAACTGCTTGTTCAATTTCTGAGCCAGTAAAGCCATCACTAGCTTCAGCCAATTTCTTTAAATTGATATTTTCTATGTTTTGTTCTCGTTTCTTTAAGTGAATTGAAAATATTTCAATTCTTGAATCAAGGTCAGGTAGATCAACAAAAAATATTTCATCAAGACGACCTTTACGTATGATCTCTGGCGGCAGTTTTGAAATATCATTAGCCGTAGCGACAATAAAAATTTGTTGAACTTTTTCTGCCATCCAGGTGAGTAGTGTTGCTAAAACACGTTGAGATGTTCCGCCATCATGGTCGCCGCTAGAAATGCCTTTTTCTATTTCATCTAACCAAAGCACACAAGGCGACATAAGCTCAGCCATTTTTAATGCTTCGCGTAAATTCTTTTCAGTTTCACCATGATATTTATTATAAAGCGTACCAAAGTCTAAACGTAACAGAGGTATTCCCCACATACCGGCAACTGATTTAGCGGCAAGACTTTTTCCACCACCTTGAACTCCGACTAGCATTAATCCCTTGGGTGGATCGAGAGGAATATTTTTATCGAGAAAGACAGTCTCTCTTTTTTTGAGCCACTGTTTCAAATTACTTAAACCACCAACTTCATTAAATTTAGATGTTTCATATTCAAAACTTAAAACACCTTGCATATCTAACAGTTCGAACTTAGCTTTATTCAGTGCTGGCAATTCTTCTTCTGTAATAGCGCCATCATTGATAACGTTACGAATAAGTGTTTGAGCATCAGAGTAGGTCATGCCCTGTAAATTAGTGACTAGCTTTTTTAAGGTTTCACTATCGGTTTTAACTTTTTTACCTTGATTATTTTCAGACCAACGATTAGCTTCAGCCCTAACTAGCGCTTCAATTTTTTCTGCATCAGGCAGGGCTAATTGAAATTTAGCACTGAAACGCTTAACTTCTGGCGGCAGAGCTATAGCGTGAGAGATAAAAATTAAAGTATGTTTGAGCTTGTTATAGCTTTGAGCTATTTCCTTTAATTGCCTAACAACTTTGGGCGCATCTTCAAAATGGGGATGAAAATCACAAAGTGCAAAAATACTTGAGCGTTCACATGACTTGATTTTGGTTAATACTTCTAACGGGTCATAAGAGTTTTGAGCATCTTCATCGACAACCTCATGAGTTAAATCAATTCGTTTAGTACCTTCTAAGTGATCCCAAGCGACAAGTGGTCTATTGGAGGAAGTCGCTATTTTAGTGAGCAGATTAAGTACTCGTTCTTCCTCATGGGTTTCAATAATAATAATGGGGTAGCCAGAATTAATTAATATTGTTAAATCATTAAAATCAGTTTGTCCGCTCATTTTTCTGTATCAAGTCCTATGTGTTTAACTTCCAAAGCTTTTCAAGGTATAGATAGTCTATAGAAAGTCAGCATGTGAAAGACTTCTTAAGCGTTTAGCTCATTAAGTGCCCCACTGATGGAGCTTCGCTAACATGATTTAGTTCTGAAAAGCGATAAGTATCTATTGGTTTTTAATTATTAAATAGATTAAAATCAATTGTAGCTATTTTTTATTCGGTCTTCTAGTTTATGCGACATTTAAATTCTATTGATCAAGCTGTCATGCTTGCTGACAATCTTCTGAAAACTTTATTTGGTGGCTACTCAGTCACGCGAGAAGTACCTAAGGCTACTTCTGATGAGTCGATACAAGAATTAACGCCAGAAGAGAAAAAAAATTCCGCTGGTTTGATGCGAATTAATCACTGTGGCGAAGTTTGTGCACAAGCACTTTATCAAGGCCAGGCCTTAACAGCAAAATTTCCGGATGTTCGTGATAAAATGCAACAAGCTGCTGCAGAAGAAAATGATCATTTGCATTGGTGTTCAGAACGTTTACAAGCATTAGAAAGTCGAGAAAGCTTTCTAAATCCACTTTGGTATGCGGGCTCTTTTAGTTTAGGTGCTGTTGCTGGCATGATTGGCGATAAATGGAGTTTAGGCTTTGTGGCTGAAACAGAGCATCAAGTGGTTAGTCACTTAGATCATCATCTTGAAATACTGCCAGAAAATGATTTAGCCAGTCGAGCTATTGTTAAAAAAATGCGTGAAGACGAACTAAAACATGCAACAACAGCCTTAGAAGCTGGCGGCGCTGAATTACCCCAGCCAATTAAAAAAACCATGACGCTTATGTCAAAAATTATGACTTCGACGGTTTATTATATTT
>CAYPMT010000004.1:46360-48139 GCA_964411875.1 uncultured Kangiellaceae bacterium | reverse complement strand
TGTGAATCACTTGCTGCAACAACATATATTGTTCAGTGGGGAGGTTCTCATGTGTGGAAGGTAGGTGGAAAGGTGTTTGCCGTAGGTGGTTGGGCGAAGGAGTCAAAAAGTCCAGCATTTACATTTAAAACATCTGAACAAAATTATCATTTTCTGTGTGAGTGTTCAGGTTATAGACCTGCTCCTTATATGGCTTCGCGAGGAATGAAGTGGATACAACAGTATGATAGTTTGGCAATAAAGCAAGAGGATGTTAAGTATTATATTAAAGAGTCCCATCGAATTGTGTCGTTAGGTTTAACTAAGAAAAAACAAAAAGAGCTTGGTTTAAATCAAACGTGATTTTTTTATTTGTAGTAGAGTTAACACTCATAACTAGGCATCAAAAATAGTACTTTGGGTGTGCTAGACCACAAAAAGTCGCTCGTCTTTTATAGCGATGTTATTCCAAATTTAGTTTCTTAAGTTTATAACGAATAGCTCTAAAACTAATGCCTAATAATTTGGCTGCTTGAGTTTTATTGCCACCAGCTTTTTCTAGGGCTTGTAAAATTTCTTTAGCCTCAATTGATTCAAGATATTCATCAAGAGATTGTTGATCTCTATTGCTTGATGGTTTATCAGGTAAATCATTAGTTGGGGTGATAGGTTGATTTGAAGTTACACTCGGGTTTATATTGAGATCATCCGGCTGAATTTTATCATCACTGGATAATGTGATCGCACGTTCTAAGATATTTTCTAATTCACGAATATTGCCGGGAAATTCATAATTCATCAGTAGTCTTAATGCGTCATCGGATAAAGCAGCAGAATCAATTTGATGAGTTACTGATAAGCGTTCTAATAAATGATTAGCAATTTTTGGAATATCTTCTCGGCGATCTTTGAGTGGCGGTACATTTAATTCAATAACATTAATTCGATAAAATAAATCTTGCCGAAATTTTTCATCTTCAACTAATTGATTTAAGTTCTTATGAGTTGCACTTAAGATACGAACATCAATGGGGATTTCTTCTTCACTACCAATCGGCCTAACGGTTTTTTCTTGAATAGCTCTTAATAGTTTAACTTGCATATTTAAAGGTAACTCGGCAATTTCATCTAAAAATAAGGTACCGCCACTGGCTAATTGAAAAAGACCTTTTTTATCACCGATAGCCCCAGTAAAGCTACCTTTTTTATGACCAAAAAACTCACTTTCCATGAGTTCAGATGGAATAGCACCACAGTTAACAGGAACAAAAGCTTGATCCGAGCGTGGACCTCGATGATGAATGAGTTTTGCGACTAACTCTTTCCCCGTTCCTGATTGACCATTAATGTAAACAGGTGCTTGGCTTCTGGCAAGTTTAAGAATTGTTTGTTTAAGCTTTTGCATGATTGGTGTATCACCAATTAATTGCTTTTTGGCTTTTCCTAATGATTTATTATTTTTGTTAGAAGGTTGATTTAATTTAAGTGCAGAATTAACCAGGTTTTTTAATATGGGTAGTTCTACTGGTTTAGATAAAAAGTCAAATGCACCAGCTTTCATGGCTTGTATGGCGACTTCCATATTGCCATGAGCAGTAATCAATGCAACTGGAAGATTAGGGTGATTCTGTTGGATTTCTGTAATCAGCTCAATGCCGTCACCGTCGGGTAATCGCATATCGGTTAAACAAACATCAAACTTGTGTTGTTCAAGTAATTTTCGGGCTTGAGTTAAATTGTCGGCTTTATGAGTGTCGACATTCATACGAGATAGCGTGATCCCTAAAAGTTGTAGAATAT
>CAYPMT010000004.1:0-46350 GCA_964411875.1 uncultured Kangiellaceae bacterium | reverse complement strand
GGGTTCATCATCAACAATTAATGCTAAAGGTGTTTGCGACATATTATTTCTCAATAGTACTTTATAATTTTTTAAAATAACTGTTATTCAGCAAAGTTTTCAGCTGGGAAAGTAATTCTAAAACAAGAGCCACCACTTAATAGTGAAATGTAGTTAAGCCGAGCGCTATTGGCTTCACACAGCTCTTTCGATAAATATAGACCAAGCCCAGTACCACTTCTTGATGTGGTATAAAAAGGTTCGAATATTTTTTCTGAAACCTCTTTGGATATACCATTACCATAATCAATGACATCAATAAATATGGTTTTGCTATGAGGTTCTTTGCCGATCATCATCGACACTATTGCTTCCCCTGTTTTTATTTTACTGTATCTGGCGCCATTATCAATTAAGTTAGTTAATATTTGTGTTAGTTGAGACTTATCAAAGTAAATAAATAGATCGTCGGATTGAAAGAGTAATTTTATTGATGTGTGATTATCTTGACCAATAGAGTAATCTTTCACAAAGGCAGCAATGTATTCGGATAAATTAAGTTTTTCTGTTTTAACTGAGTTCCTTTGTGATAACTTCATAATGTTTTCGATAATATCATTTACACGCTTAGTATTTTTTTCAATAATATTGAGCATATCTAAATTAGTTGAATCGATTTCATCGGATTCTTTCATTAGTTGTGCAGCATGGCTTAATGCACCAAGAGGGTTTCTAATTTCATGAGCGATTGAGGCGGTTAGTCGTCCTAATGAAGCAAGCTTTAAGCTTTGCGCTCTTTGGTTAAGTAAAGTCGTATCGTCTAAGAAAATAATGCTGCTGCCTTGAGTATTTTCAATGTTTGAAAATTTAGGCATTAGTGTTGGGCCTGTGGCTGTATTTTTAAATGACTTGCTTTGAAAGTTTGGCTTTTTTCGCCATAGTGATAGTTGCCGAGCGAGTGGTGTTGAAATGTGTTCAAGGGTTCGATATTTGGTTGACTCAGGCATCCCCAAATCAACCCAAGCAGAGCGATTAATTAATTTTATTGAGTTATCGCTATTAATAACAAGAACACCCGTCGACATGAATTGAATAATTTCATTATTCAGTTTTTCCATGCTTTCTAAATCTTTCATTGATTCTTGAGCAATTTGTTCGGTTTCAACACTCCGCTTAGCTAAGTAAAAAGCCATTAGGCTTGTTGCCATAAAAGTAATTGATAATATGCCAACCTGAGTCATGCCATTAGAAGCATTAGGACTGACATGCTTCAAATAAAGCTCTTCGCCGAGTACAACCACTGAAGCAAGAACAGAAAAGCCAAGCGCGGAAACATTGCGGCTTAATAAACTGGCAGCTGATGTACTAACAGCAATTAGTACCCCCAAACCACTTGTTGCACCACCACTGGCATGCATCATTAAAGTGATTAGAATAATGTCGACTAAAACTTGAGTTTGCAGTTGTAAATAGTAAAAACGGTTTAAAGAAAAGCTGAGTATAAAACTGAATATTGCAAAACTAATAAACCAAATAACCGAATTAAGATACAAAGACTTATTTTTCAGACCAAGAAAAGCAATGTCGATATCAAGATTAAATAAAACTAATAAAAAAATAGTAAGGACTAAACGGTAACTTGAAAAAATTCGCAGTGCACGCCACGAACTTGAGTAAGGGAATGACAGTTCAGTAGTTGAGGGTTGAATGTCAGTTAAGTAATTCATACCAGTTAATTGAGGTGTTTTGTTACGTTGATGTTTATTGTAGAAACTCTAGTTTCAGTTAATCTAGTCATAAATAGTTGGTATCGGTTGTCTTTTGTGCTGAGTTTTTGTAAATAGTTCGATTAATTGAGCGGAGACAGATTCAGCAACAGTTTTACCTTCTAAAAAGTCATCAATTTCATTATAGCTCAGCCCTAGAGCACTCTCATCACTTTTGCCCGGCGTTAAACTTTCTAAATCAGCCGTTGGTGTTTTATAGGTGATTTTATCGGGCATATTTAAATGACTAGCCACTTGTCTAACTTGTCTTTTATTGAGTCCAAATAAGGGAATTAAATCACAGGCACCATCTCCCCACTTGGTAAAAAAACCCGTTAAGTTTTCGGCTGAATGGTCCGTACCCAAGACTAATCCGCCGACTAGTCCTGCCACTTCATATTGAGCAACCATTCTAGTTCTTGCTTTAACATTACCTTTAACAAAATCGATTTGATTTTCAGACTGAGTCATTAGTTGATTGAAGTCCAGTGCATTAATAACCGATTGGTGTAATGCATCAGAGCCGGCTTGGACATTGATGGATAGACTTATATCAGGTTGAATAAAGTTTAATACCATCTGTGCATCATCTTCATCGGCTTGCTGGCCATAGGGTAGACGAACCGCTATGAATTGGTAGTCACTGCTTTTGAATTCGTTATTTAGTTCCTTGATGGTATCTTGGCTTAACTTGCCTAAAACTGCTGAATCAACGCCACCGCTAATACCTAGAACTAGCTTTTTCAAACCAGACATTTGTAAGCGTTTTTTTATAAAAGCTTTACGCCTATCAATTTCAAGTTGAGGATTAATTTGAGGTAATACTTTTAATTCGTCAATAATGGCTTGTCTTGCAGGTATCATAGTAAATTATTGTGACAGAGATTGAGTAAAGATTTTGAGAATAAGTTATATTAGCATAAATGCTCGTGCTAGCTAAAGTTATGTTTTTATTATAGAAAACCATTTTTTGGCTATAACACTAATATGTTCGTGTTTATATCAAATTATAATTATTCGCCAAATTGCTTTTACCAATTGAAGCTAGCATAATGTGTTTTGCTTATTATTGACAATAGTTTTTGTTACAAATACAAACCTTGTAAAGGTCGCTTATGAAAAAAATAGAAGCCATCATTAAGCCGTTTAAATTAGATGATATTAGAGAAGCTTTAAATGATGCTGGAATTACTGGCATGACAGTCACTGAGGTCAAAGGTTTTGGTCGTCAAAAAGGTCATACAGAGCTTTATCGTGGTGCTGAATATATGGTTGATTTTTTACCTAAAACTAAAATAGAAATTATTATTCCAGACGATTTAGTTGATCTTTGCATTGAGACCATTATAGATGTTGCTAAAACCGGTAAAATTGGTGATGGGAAAATTTTTGTGACTAACGTTGAAAAGGTGATTCGTATTCGTACCGGTGAAGAAAATTCCAGTGCACTTTAGGCTACTTAGAGTTTTATGAGATGACTTTTTCTTGCTGATTAACCTTTAAAATTAGGGTAATTTAAGAGCAGAACTCGACGAGAACGTTCAGCCAAATCAGGTAAGCCTAATAAATCATAAGTCACTACAATCATTTGTAAGGCATAGGGTACAGAATTAGTTGTTGGGTAGTGATCCACAATATATTGGGCTCTCGATAAAGCGGCTTGATGAGCTTCGCGCTTTAAATAGTAATTAGCCACATAGAGTTCGTACTTAGCTAGTTGATCACGTAAATAAATCATACGTTTCTTTGCATCTCTAGCATATTTACTATCGGGAAATAAGCGAATCAGTTCTGCAAAGTCATTAAATGATTGTCGGGTAGTGCTCATATCTCTTTCTGATTGAGGCGCTGAAAACATAGTTTTACTGGCGCTTGTTTCAGCTGAAAAATTAACTAAGCCTTTCATATAGTAAGCATAATCAAGATTTTTATGGCGTGGGTTTTGACGAATAAATCGATCGGCAGAAGCACTTGCAGAAGGGTATTTGCCAAGCTTGTAGTAGGCATAAATTAGATTGAGCTGAGCCTCATGAGAGTAGGCACCAAAAGGGTAGAGGTTATTTAGTTGTTCTAGGTGGGTAACTGCAGTGATATAATTTTCTTTTTGCATCGACTGTTGTGCTTTTTCATACAGTTTAAAAGCACTACCAAGCCGGCTTTCTTTTAAAAGCTTGTCATCGCCGCTACAGCCAACCAGGATAAGCAGTAGGGATAATAGGGTTAGTCTAGTGTTTTGTATTCTCATTAGCGCCTAAAATCGTTAAAATAGACCTTCAAATTTTTAAGAAGGGCATTTTACATCACAGGGTTAGTGAAAGCCATATTTTCTACAAAGCTTGTTCAGCTTTGTTTTATGCTGTGTCGCTTTGTGTTTTTCTGGCTTATCTTATTAATTAATCTGTTTATAAGGCATTAATTGTGACAAAAAGTTCATCTCAATCAAGCGTTAACTTAGTTTCTGACTTAAATTCCCAATCAAATTTGGCAACAGATGCCGAGTCGAGCTCTCAATTAAAGCAAGCGTTAGAGCCCGAATTGGAACAGGTATCTTTTACTGTTGAAGATGAGCAAGCCAATCAGCGTTTGGATTTAGTTCTTTCCAGCTATTTTAAAGATCTTTCTCGCTCACGTATTCAAGATTGGATCAAAAAACAGCAAGTGAAGCTTAATGGTGAAGTTGTTGTTAAACCGAAACATAAGCTCTTAGGGGGTGAATTATTAGAAGTTATTATTGATTTGCCTGATCAGGGCGAGTGGCAAGCTCATGAAATTGACTTTAATGTACATTATGAGGATGACAGCTTACTAATCATTAATAAACCTGCGGGTTTAGTCGTCCATCCCGCACCAGGGCATTATGATGATACTTTAGTTAATGGTTTGTTATTTCGTTATCCTGAATTACGGAAGTTACCTAGAGCTGGTATTGTTCATCGTTTAGATAAAGATACTACCGGATTGTTAGTTGTTGCAAGAACCGCGGAGTCTCATCATCATTTAGTGAATGAGTTGCAGGAGAGAGCCTTTGTTCGAGAATATATAGCCTTAGTCCATGGTCAAATTATTGCTGGTGATAGTATAGACTTGCCAATTGGTCGGCATCCAGTTAGTCGTAAAAAGATGGCCGTCGTTGAGCAGGGCAAAGAAGCGATCACTCATTACCGTATTGATGAAAAATTTCAAAACTTTACGCTGCTCAATGTTAAGTTAGAAACAGGGCGTACACACCAAATCCGGGTACATCTTTCTCATTTAAAACATCCTTTAGTGGGTGATCCAGTTTATTGTTTAAAAAACTTAAAACCCAAAGGTGCCAGTGAGGAACTGACGCAACATTTGGCAACTTTTCAACGACAAGCATTACATGCTAAAAAACTTGGGTTTATCCATCCCAGTAGTAAAGAGCTTGTTAGCTGGGAAACTGTATTACCAGATGATATGCAAAAACTTTTAAATGTTATTAGTAATGATGTTCGTTGAGAGTAAAAGTTAACAATGAAAGTTAATGATAAAAACTATATTTGGGCTGATTGGCCTGTGCCATCTAGTGTTAAAGCGCTAGTAACTACGCGTTTAGGTGGTGTTAGTGAATCAGTTTATAAAAGCTTTAATCTTGCTGAGCATGTTAATGACCAGGATAAATACGTATTAACCAATCGTTCTAAATTAAAACAAGATCTAAACTTCCCACAACAACCTTTTTGGTTGCAACAAGTTCATGGTAATAGCTGTGTCACCTGGCAAGATAGTTCTTCATTTTTGCAAGACCAGATGATAGAGGCGGATGCCAGTTATGCCAATCAGCCTAATCAAGCCTGCGTGGTGATGACTGCTGATTGTTTGCCAATTTTATTAACCAACCAGCAGGGTAATTGGGTTGCTGCTTGTCATGCAGGTTGGCGAGGCTTAGCCAGTGGTGTGGTAGAAGAAACGATCAAATGTTATGAAGGTGACATTCAAGATCTTGTGGCTTGGATTGGGCCAGCTATTTCACAAAAGCATTTTGAAGTAGGGCATGAAGTTAGAGAGGTTTTTATTAATTTAAACCCAGATAACAATTGTTTTTTTGAAAAAAATTCGAACCAGCGTTATCAGTTTGACTTTATTGAATTAGCGCGTCAAAAATTAGAAGCATCAAACATTAAAGTTTATGGCGGTGATTTGTGTAGTTATGATGATAGCAAACGTTTTTATTCTTATCGCCGTGATGGACAAACGGGTCGAATGGCTAGTTTGATTTGGCTTGAGTAAATTGTATAGTTACTCTTAAGCTATTAATACTAATCCTAAAAGATTTATTAAAAGTAGATAACTAACATTATTATAGGAACTAGCCAGTAACTTTCGTTCAATAAACACCTTTTAAGTCGAATAAATTGCAACAAAACCCTAATTTTTGACTATATTTAAACTGTAATCATCCAATATTAGTAATTCCATGACTAAGACTATTATTAGTCTGGTATAGATATTGCAAATGTTTTAGTAAAACCTCAATAAAACTAAATTTTTGACAAATTTTTGACGTTATAGGAATTTAAATTGTGAGTATTGAAGAAAATACGCCAGTGGCGCCTAATGAGTTGCAGCAAAACGATGAAGTACTTCAGTGGGTGACCTTTCGTTTGGCAAATGAAGTTTATGGCATCAATGTAATGCAGGTTCAAGAAGTATTGCGCTTTTCGGATATTGCGCCAGTGCCAGGTGCACCATCTTATGTTTTGGGCATCATTAATTTGCGTGGTAATGTCGTAACGGTGATTGATACTTGTCAACGATTTGGCTTACCGTCAATTGAGTTAACCGACAATACTCGAATTGTTATTATTGAGACTAACCATCAAGTTATTGGTATTCTGGTTGATGCTGTTGCTGAGGTTGTCTATCTGAGACATTCTGAGATTGAAACTACGCCTAACGTTGGTAATGATGATTCTGCTCGATTTATTCAGGGTGTTTGTCATCGGGATGATAATTTATTAATCCTTGTTGATCTCAATAAGCTCTTAGGTGAAGAAGAGTGGGAAGAGTTGGACTTTATTGAGAGCTAAATGAGATTAAGAGTTAAATAATTTATGCAAAACGAGTATTTACAAATATTAACTGATTTGCCTTGGATGACTCTAGGTTTATTGTTAATTTGTGGTTATTGTTTGATTAAAATTCATTCTCTGTCTAGTCGAACACAAATTTTAACTAAACTTTTTGAGCAATCAAAAAATGAATTGAGAGCCATTAATAGTGGTCATTTAGGGATGGGAAGGCAAGTTAGAGATGTTTCACAATTTCTATCTAAGTTTAATAGTCAACAAATTAAGCCGGATGCTTGCGATCAAAAAACTTATCAACAAGCCAGTATGTTGTTATCTCGAGGTGCAAGTATTGATGAAGTGGTTGATTCATTTCAGATTGCACCGGCTGAAGCAGAGTTATTATCAATTATCTGCAATAAACAAGTGACTTCACCTGCTTCGAAAGAAGCCTCTTTAGACTCTGAAGTCGCTTAATACTTTAATTTACCTCTCTAGTTTTACTCGTTAATATACTAAACAGCCTTAGATGACTGGATCTATTCGTATTGTTTTTGCGTATATGATTTATTATGAATATTTTGCTTAATCGTCATCTTGCTTTAAAATTCAATTTAACTGTCATATAGATGCTTGTAACTTAGAAGTATTTATTTAATCTAAATAAAAAATAACAATTAATCTATTCAAAGAGAAAAGCATGTCTTTACTGGAAATAAGTGACTTATCGCTAGCTCGGTCTTTAACACCCTATTTAACGGGTATTAAGCGAGGTATTGAAAAAGAAAGTTTAAGAATTAGCCTTGATGGACGTTTGTCGCAGTCACCACACCCACATGCGTTAGGGGCGGCGTTAACCTGTCCCTCAATTACTACTGACTACTCAGAAGCGCTGCCAGAACTAATCACTCAAGCCTCAGACGACCGCTTTCAACCGTTAAGTCAATTAGATGATATTCACCGTTTTGTTTATCAACACCTTGGTGATGAATTGCTCTGGGCGACTAGTATGCCTTGTGCAATGAGTCAAGAAAAGGATATCCCCATTGCTCGTTATGGAACATCTAACAGTGCTCGAATGAAAGAAATTTATCGCACTGGTTTAGGGTTACGTTATGGACGCTTTATGCAAACGATTGCTGGTGTCCATTATAACTTTTCTTTTTCTCAAGATTTTTGGCAAGCCTTTCATGAAAAAGAAAAGTCTTCATTGTCATTACAAGATTTCACTTCCGAAAAATACATGGGATTAGTGCGTAATTTTTTACGTTTCTCTTGGCTGATACCTCTTTTTTATGGCGCATCACCAGCAGTTTGTGAAAGTTTTTTTAGAGGCAAAGCCATTGACCTTGATGTATTAGTACCTGGAACCCGTTATGGTCAATATGCAACCTCATTGCGCATGAGTGATTTTGGTTATCAAAATAATGCACAGAGTAGTTTAAATATTAGCTATAACTCCTTGTCACAATATATTGATGGCCTTCAAGCGGCAATTTCAACAGTTGATCCTTATTATCAAAAATTAGGTGTAAAGAAAGAGGGTGAATATCAACAGCTGAATGATAGTATTTTGCAAATTGAAAATGAGTTTTACAGTAACATTAGACCAAAACGTGTTTCGGTTTCTGGTGAAAGACCTTGTAAAGCTTTGCGTGAGAGAGGTGTTGAATATATTGAAGTCAGAGCATTAGATATCAACCCATTTTCGCCCATTGGTATAGAACAGTCACAGATTTCTTTTTTAGATGCCTTTTTAATGGCTTGCTTGTTCGCTGATTCGCCAGCGATTAATGCCCGTGAGGCAGGTGAATACCAAGAAAACTTTAAAGGCGTTGTCCGCCGAGGAAGACATCCCGATTTTTGTTTAAGACTTTATAATCGTTGTATACCGGTTAACAAAGTAGCGGGTCAGCTTTTAAGTCAAATTAGAAGCTTTTCAAGCATGCTTGATCAAGCCTATCAAACTCAAGATCATGAAAACTCAATTAACACTTTAGTTAAACAGTTAGATAACTTAAATGAAACTTATTCTGGAAAAGTTGTGAGTGCAATTGAACAACGAAAAGATGGTTTTTTTCAATATTCGCTCGACATGTCAAAAAGATACAAAAATGAAATTAGCTCGCAACCTTTAACGGGTGATAAGCTGGCAGATTATACTAATCAAGCACTTGAGTCTCATAATAAAAAACGTGAAATAGAAAAAAGTGACCAAGTATCATTTGAAGAGTTTTTAACGAGTTATTATGAATAAAGCCTACTCATAATATAAAAAACCTACAAAAAAGCCCAAGTGTTGAATAAACAATTGGGCTTTTTTTTATGTTATTGAATTAGTGATGTGCGTCTGAACTTTTCTCCGCTAGAGCACATTGATCATTAACCCAATCACCATTCATTTCATTGCATAAACTTTGCAGTGTATGGTGTTTAATTATACCGTTATCTTCCATGTAGTGAGTGGCATCTTGTAGTGTTGTGGTAATCATAACAAAGCCAAGGATTGACATAACGATGGTATAAGGAAAAGCCATAATAACCATTTTGACATAAGAAAGCCTAATTAGTGGTGCCAGTGCAGAGGTTAATAAGAATAAGAAAGCCGCTTGTCCATTAGGTGTGGCAACACTGGGGATATTGGTTCCGGTATTAATGGCGACCGCGAGCATATCGTAAGTATCTCTAGAGATAATACCATTGAGTGCTGCTTTAGCTACTTCGCTAATATAAACAGTTGCCACGAAAACATTGTCACTAATCATTGAAAGTACACCGTTGGCTACATAAAACATGACAATCTGAGTGTTACCTTCGAGAGCCAGCACGGCGTCAGTAATGGGTTTAAAGAGTGATTGGTCAGCAATAACCCCAACAATGGCAAAAAATACGGTTAGTAGAGCCGTAAAGGGTAGAGCCTCTTCAAAGGCGTGACCAATTTGGTGTTCTTCAGTAACGCCTGATAAACCGGCTGCAAGAATAATAATACTTAAACCAATCAAACCAACGGGTGCTAGGTGCAAACCTAAAGCGATGATTAACCAAATGCCGACAATTGCTTGGGCAACTAAAGCGGCATTATCTTTGGAGTCGCGTTTATCATCTTCATATTCAGCAAAATCTTCCATTACGCTGCGAACTTTTTCAGGTAATATTTGGCCATAATCAAACCAGCCTGTTTTTTCTAGGACAACGGCTGTAAGCAAGCCTGCAATCAGTACAGGAATAGTTACCGGTGACATGCGTAGGAAAAACTCGACAAACTCCCAGCTTGATTTACCAGCAATTAATAAGTTTTGTGGTTCACCAACTGTCGTGCAAACGCCACCTAAAGCAGTTCCCACAGCAGCATGCATAATAAGACTTCTTAAAAAACCACGGAAAGCATCGAGATCTTCACGATGTAATTCTTCGATTTCATGGTCACTACCATGATCATGGTCACAGGTAAAATTTTTGCCTGAAGCAACCTTGTGGTAAATACCGTAAAAACCAACACCGACCGAGATAATTACCGCCGTTACAGTGAGCGCATCTAAAAAAGCGGAAAGAAATGCGGCTACAAAGGAAAAAAGTAGCGATAAAATAACCTTTGATCGAACGCCTAATAAAAGCTTGGTGAAAATAAATAGCAGCAGGTTTTTCATAAAATAAATACCCGCGACCATAAACATTAATAGCAAAATTACGTCAAGAGCAGCAACAATTTCATGTTCTACTGTTTGAGTTGATGTTAAGCCAATCACTAAGGCTTCTATGGCTAATAAACCACCCGGTAATAGTGGGTAGCATTTAAGCGCCATCGCGAGTGTAAAAATGAATTCAATGACTAATACCCAGCCAGCTATATAAGGACCAGCGGCATAGAGAATAATTGGATTGATGATTAAAAAAGCAACAATTGTCGTTTTATACCAGCTAGGTGAACTACCAAGAAAATTGGCAATAAATGGATTTGACGAACGACTCATAACATTTCCTTGATTGTAAGTATAAATAATAAGGTTATAAAAAAACGACTTATTATACGCTTAGTTGTATTAATAACTGATTGTTTATTTTGAAATAATAGCTATAAAAATCGATTTTTCCCAATTTATTACAGTAATAATTGAATAATTTACTTTAAAAGCACTAAGTAACTCACGAATAGTGCTAAGAACACAAAACTTGTTTTGAATTTTTTTGATATCCGCTTTTGATAGGCGTATTCTTGCAACAAGTCAGACCAGTTAATTCAATGATATTTTTGTTTGTTTTATGACCAGTTTGCCTGAGCTTTACCGATGGAGGCTAAAACTAATGGTTAATTTAATTACGGCAAAAAGTCCTGCGGCTTTTGCTGAAGAGTATATTTTAAGCTCAATTTGGAATGGTAAGTTTGCCGCAGATACTATTTTGCCTGCAGAAAGAGAATTGTCGGAACAAATTGGTGTTACCCGAACGACTTTAAGAGAGGTTTTGCAACGTCTGGCACGGGATGGTTGGTTAGATATTCAACACGGTAAGCCAACACGAGTCAATAACATTTGGGAGACAGCAGGCTTACATTCTTTAGATACGATTTTACGTTTAGATGAAGAGGGAAGAGCGTCTTTAACAAAGCAAATCTTAGATCTTAGAATTCAATTCAGTCTAAATTGTTTTTTAGAAGCGGTACAAACTAACTCAAGTCAATTAGCGGAATTTCTCACATCATTAGAAAACCTAAATGAAACCGCTGAGTCCTACATAAAGTTTGACGATTTACTTTATAAGCAAATGGCTAAGCTTTCAGGTAATCCTATCTATCGATTAGTGTTTAATGGCTTTGAAAAAGTATACAACAGAATAGGCTATTGGTATTTTTCTCATCAAGATAGTAGAGTTTTAGCGAAGCACTTTTATTGTGACTTAAAAAATATTATTGAAGTGTTAGAAACTCAGCGATTACCGAGCCTAATACATCAATACCAGAGAGATACGAGTGAGCTATGGAACAACATAACACTCAAGATGGATTTATCTGAAAAACGTAGTCTTGAGATCTTTAAACAACCAAGCGATTAGCAATTTTCAAGCAATAAAAAATTCTGTTTTGAATACCTATTCCAGAACAAGCATTATAAAAAGTAGATGACCAGTTGGTATATCTTGATAAAAAAGGTACAGAATATCAGTACTTGTTGAATAATGTGATAGCTCAATTTCAATTGAGCCAATATGAAGTAGAAAATTTACTCATAAAAATTGATCAGCTTGATGTTTCTCATTCAGAGCATTTAACTGTTTCAAGCTTGGGTTAAGAGTGAAATACTCTAACTTGACGAATGAGGTTTTTTTTCAGGGCAGGTAGAAATTTGAGTTCTTTCACCATTTTCATCATGTCTTTCAAGCTTAATTTTAAAGCCCCAAAGTCGATAGAGGTGTTTAAGCACTTCTTGAGTGCTATCACCTAAAGGAATACGGTTGTTAGGTTTATAGCGTAAAGTTAATGAGCGATCGCCATTTATATCAACATTATAAATTTCAATATTGGGTTCATTGGCGCTTAGATTATACTGCTCAGATAATTTCTGTCGAATAGAGCGATAACCAGACTCATTATGAATATCTGTTACTTCGAGGTTTTTATTTTGATCATCGTCTAAGATTGAAAACAGTTTAAATTCTCTAATTAATTTTGGCGATAAAAACTGCGCAATAAAGCTTTCATCTTTAAAGTTCTGCATAGCAAACTCAAGCGTTTCTCGCCAGTCTGAGCCTGCAATATCAGGGAACCAAGTGCGATCTTCATCGCTAGGCTTTTCGCAAATTCGACGAATATCGGTCATCATAGCAAAACCTAAGGCATAAGGATTAATGCCATTAAAGTAGGGACTATCAAAGCCAGGTTGTGCAACAACATTCGTATGGCTATGTAAAAATTCAACCATAAAGCTATCGCTGATATGGCCTCTATCATACATTTCGTTAAGAATCGTGTAATGCCAAAAAGTAGCCCAACCTTCATTCATCACTTGGGTTTGGCGTTGAGGATAAAAATACTGACCAATTTTTCTGACAATCCGCACAATTTCTCTTTGCCAGGGACTAATTAAAGGTGCATTTTTTTCAATAAAGTAAAGAATGTTTTCTTGTGGTTCTTCTGGAAAACGCAGGCGTTTCTTTTGCTGATCTTTTAACTGGTTTTGTGGAATAGTCCGCCATAGCTCATTCACTTGTGATTGTAAAAAAGCTTCTCGATCTTTTAAGCGTTTTTGCTCTTCTCGCATCGATATTGGATAAGGCCTTTTATAACGATCAACACCATAGTTCATTAGTGCATGGCAAGAGTCTAAAGTATTTTCAACTTCTGTAACACCGTATTTTTGTTCACATTCGGCAATATAGTTTTTAGCAAAAACTAAATAGTCAATAATGGCTTCGGCATCAGTCCATGTTTTAAATAAATAATTACCTTTAAAGAAAGAGTTGTGGCCAAAACAAGCATGTGCCATGACTAAAACTTGCATTAACATACTATTTTCTTCCATTAAATAGGCAATGCAAGGATTTGAGTTGATCACAATTTCATAGGCAAGTCCCATACGACCACGACGATAGGATTGTTCATTTTGAATAAACTGTTTGCCAAAAGACCAATGATTGTAGCCAATTGGCATGCCAACACTGGCATAGGCATCAAGCATTTGTTCAGCACTAATAATTTCAAGTTGATTAGGATAAGTGTCTAGCTTGAAATCATTAGCGACTTCTTCAATTTTGTTGTAATACTCCTGAATAAGTTCAGGACTCCAATCGACAGAAGTTGAAATCGGTTCGTTTTTTTTCTTGGCCAAAGCTTTATTCTCCCTTAATTAACTGATTCTTTTTGAAAGAACTCACGAAACACGGGATAAATATCTTGTTGCTCAGCAATTTTTTGTAACGCAAAATTATCGTAGGATTCCTTAAGTTTATTATATTCATGCCATAGGTTTTGCGGTTCGCGCTGAGTGATTTCTACATAAGTAAAATAACGGACTAGATTAAGAATTTTTTCTGAGAGTAATTTATGACAAATTCTTGAATCATCATTCCAGTTGTCACCATCAGAAGCTTGTGCAGCATAAATATTCCAATCATTAGATGGGTAACGACTTTGAATAATTTCCGACATTAA
This sequence comes from uncultured Kangiellaceae bacterium, assembly GCA_964411875.1. Taxonomy (GTDB): domain Bacteria; phylum Pseudomonadota; class Gammaproteobacteria; order Enterobacterales; family Kangiellaceae; genus Aliikangiella. The sequence continues at coordinate 32,431 of CAYPMT010000004.1, read as the reverse complement.
TTTTAAAGCGCTTGATACAATGGTTCCACCCGTTTCTTGTGAGTAGAAAAACTCTTGTTCATCAACTTCTTTGGCTTGAGTGTGATGACGGATATAAACAACTTCAACATCTTTGTATGAACGTTTTAAAAACAAATATAACAGCAGAAAAAAACGTTTAGCCATTTCTTTGGTTTTTTGATCCATGGAACCAGAAACATCCATAATACAAAACATAACGGCACTGCTTGTTGGTTGTGGAAGTTTATCGAAATTTTTGTATTTCAGATCAAAAGTATCGATGTAAGGAATGCGTTTTAAACGTAGCTTCAGGTCTTCTATCTCTAACCTTAAACGTTCTTTTTCTTCCGGCAACTGAGTTTCATCAAATTCAGTTTGCTTTTCTTTTATTTGTTTTTTTATAGGTGCTTGGCAGGCAATTCGTCTTGCCATAGAGCCTTTAAATGAGCGAACAATATCAATGTTAGATGGAGTTCCTTCGGTATTAAAGCCTGAACGAATCGTTTTATAGTTGATCGTCTTTTTGAGTTGATTCTTTTTTAAGTTAGGTAATTCAAGGCCTTCAAAGAGAATTTCCATATACTCATCACTAGAGATTTGAAAGACAAATTCATCTTCTCCTTCACCATCATTGCTCGCTTCGCCGCCTCCGCCGCCACCTTGTTGTTGTGGAGGGCGTTTAATTTGATCGCCAGAAACAAACTCTTTGTTACCAGGAAAAACTCTTTCTCTTCGGCCGCCAGAGCCACTATTAAAGGTTGGCTCACTAATATCCTTAGTTGGAATAGATATTTTTTCGTCTTTATCAATATCAGTAATACTTCTTTGACCGATTTGTTTATTAATAGCTTTTTTTATTTGTTTGCGATAGCGCTTTAAAAAGCGTTGGCGATTTACAGTGCTTTTATTTTTTTGGTTTAAGCGCCTGTCAATTATTTGCATAGTAATTTCCTACGGTTAGGAGGCTTTCCTAACTCTTAAATACCATTCGCAAAGTAGTCTAACTTGTTTTTCGGTATAGCCTTTTTCAACCATGCGTTTAACAAAGTTATCATGTTTTTGAGCATCTTCGGCTGAAGACTTTGCGTTAAATGAAATAACCGGCAATAATTCTTCAGTGTTAGAAAACATTTTCTTCTCAATAACACTGCGTAGCTTTTCATAGCTGGTCCACTTAGGGTTTTTACCTTGATAATTAGCTCTAGCTCGTAACACAAAATTAACGACTTCATTACGGAAATCTTTTGGATTAGAAATGCCAGCAGGTTTTTCAATTTTTTCTAACTCTTCATTAAGTGAAGCACGGTCAAAATTTTCACCAGTTTCTGGATCACGATAATCTTGGTCTTGTATCCAGAAGTCAGCATAGGTAATATAACGATCAAAAATGTTCTGCCCATATTCCGAGTAGGACTCAAGATAAGCCGTCTGAATTTCTTTACCAATAAACTCAATATAATTAGGCACCATAAACTCTTTTATGAAGGCTAAATAGCGCTCATAAATTTCTTGCGGAAACTGTTCTTGTTCAAGCTGTTTTTCTAACACATAAAGCAAATGAACCGGATTAGCGGCAATTTCGGTCTGATCATAGTTAAAGACACGCGATAAAATTTTAAAGGCAAAACGTGTTGATAATCCATCCATACCTTCATCGACGCCAGCATAGTCACGATATTCCTGGTACGATTTGGCTTTTGGATCAGTATCTTTAAGGCTTTCACCATTATAGACTTTCATTTTTGAGTAAACGCTGGAGTTTTCAGGTTTCTTAATGCGAGATAACACACTGAATTTTGCCAGCATACCTAGGGTATTAGGTGCACAGGGGGCTTGACTCAGTGATGAGTGAGCTAAAAGTTTTTGATAGATTTTAACTTCTTCACTAATTCGCAAACAATAAGGAACTTTAACCATATAGACACGATCTAGAAATGCTTCGTTATTTTTATTATTTCTAAAACTAGACCACTCAGACTCATTTGAATGAGCTAATACAAGGCCTTGGAATGGCATCGCTGACATGCCTTCAGTACCATTGAAGTTGCTTTCTTGAGTAGCGGTTAATAGTGGATGAAGCACCTTGATAGGCGCTTTAAACATCTCGACAAATTCCATTAAACCCTGGTTGGCACGACACAATGAACCATCATAGCTATAGGCATCGGGATCATTTTGAGCATAATTTTCTAATTTACGAATATCAACTTTACCAACTAATGATGAAATATCTTGGTTATTTTCATCGCCGGGCTCAGTTTTTGCGATAGCAACGCGATCTAAAATAGAAGGCATTATTTTTACTACTTTGAACTGAGTAATATCACCGTTATATTCATGCAGACGCTTGACAGCCCATGGCGACATAATTGTTGATAGGTAACGTTTTTCTATGCCATATTCATTGTATAAAATTTCAGCATCTTCATCGATATTGAATAAACCTAAAGGAGACTCAAATACGGGTGAGTCTTTAATTGCATAAATGGGTATTTTTTGCATCAAATCTTTTAGCTTTTCAGCTAATGACGATTTACCACCACCAACAGGTCCCAGCAAATACAAAATTTGTTTGCTTTCCTCTAAGCCTTGAGCAGCATGAGTGAAATAGGAGACTATTTGTTCGATGGCATCTTCCATACCATAGAAATCTTTAAAAGCTGGATAACGTGAAATAACTTTGTTTGAGAAAATTCGGCTTAGCCTAGGATCTTTTGAAGTGTCGACTTTTTCAGATTCACCGATGGATAATAACATGCGCTCTGAGGCTGTGGCATAAACTGTCGAATCTTTTTTACATAAATCGAGATATTCAGAAAGCGTATATTCTTCTTGTAGCTGTTCTTTATAGCGTTCCTGGTATTGATTAAAAATACTCATTTTTTTCTCCAGATGTTGAACTTGTTAGCAACGCAATTCACTTTTACTATTAAAATTCGCCTGTGCTTTTAAAATAATGCTCTTATAAAACTGTGACCCGAATAAATGGAATAGATTCAATCACTCTGAACTATTTTAAGGAACATATCAAGCGAAGAACTGACGAGTGGTTTTTTATCTTGCGTAAGTAAAGCTTAACAGGCCCTACTGTAAGTCTAGTTGTTATCTGTAGTATTTCCATAGTTTGATGGGTTTTTTTATTGAATAGTTCAGCGATATCTATTTTGGTTAAAAACAGTACTAAGTTGGTTAAAAACAGTACTAAGTGAAGCTTCCTTTGGGTTTATTCTGGTTCCGTTTTACCGTAGTATTGGCCTCTGAATAAAAGGTCAGTTGGCCCTAAGTAATTAAAAGAGGTGATTTTTGGAGTTTTTAACTGAATATGGCATGTTTTTAGCGAAAGCAGTAACCATTGTTCTTGCTATTGGCATTTTAATTAGTTTGATTGCTAGCCTAGGGCTGAAGTCAAAAAGGCAATCCGATGGACAAATTCAAATAGCAAATATTTCTGAAGATATTGAAAGTATCAAAGATGATATTGATAGTGAGTTATTAACTGAAGAAGAGTACAAAAAGCGTCAAAAAGATAAGAAAAAACGTGAAAAAGCTGAACACAAGGCTAACAAGAAGAAGTTAAAAGAAGTAGCTAAAGAATCTAAGGCTTCTGATGATGAATCAGATAAAAGTAAAGAGTCTGATGATGACAGAAAAAAACGTTTGTTTGTTTTAGACTTTGATGGTGATGTTGAGGCTTCGGCCGTTGAGAATTTACGAGAAGAAATTAGTGCGATAATTTCGTCTGCTGAAACTGGCGATAGTGTATTAGTTCGTTTAGAAAGTCCTGGAGGGATGGTACATGCTTATGGTTTGGCTGCATCTCAGTTAGTTCGGATAAAACAGGCCAATTTAGAATTAATTGTTGCGGTCGATCAAGTAGCAGCATCAGGTGGTTATATGATGGCTTGTGTTGCTGATAGAATTATTGCAGCGCCTTTTGCTGTAGTTGGTTCTATTGGTGTGGTGGCTGAGATACCTAATTTCCATCGTTTATTAAAACATAATAAAGTTGATTATGAACAACACACGGCGGGTGACTATAAACGTACCTTAACTATGTTTGCGGAAAATACTGATGCAGCTAGAGAGAAGTTTAAGCATGAACTTGAAGAAACTCATGACTTATTTAAAGACTTTATTACCGAAAACCGTCAGGATTTGGATATTCAAAAAGTTTCTACTGGCGAGCACTGGTATGGCATACAAGCTAAGAAGCTGGGCTTGGTCGATGATTTGCAAACCAGTGATGACTTTATCCTAAATAGTGTCAAAGAGCGTACGGTTTACTCGATTACTTATGAAGTTAAGAAGACTTTGTCACAGCGTTTATCCGTTTCACTACAGTCAGCCGTAGAAAAATCATTACTATCGCTATGGCAAAAGAGTTTAACTTCTCGTTTATTTAAATAGGTTATTCATCAATAATAAAAAATAAGAGGTGAGCCTTGTGGAATCGACTTTTTGGTTAAAAAGGTGGCAGGATCAAAAAATAGGTTTTCATTTAGGTTCTACTCATCCTTTGTTAAATAAGTTTTATTCGCAAGTTTATTTGTCTGGACAGGGGATTTTTGTGCCGCTTTGTGGCAAGACGCAAGATTTAGTTTTCCTAGCTAGTAAGTCTCATCAGGTTGTTGGTTGTGAGCTAAGTGAACAGGCAGCAATTGATTTTTTTAGCGAGAATCAATTAGATGCGAATATTTCATCGTCAAATTTTCAATCTTTTAGTGCTGGTAATATTGAAATTTTACAAGGTGACTTTTTTGAATTGGAAAAAAAACATATCCAGTCTTGCCAAGCTATCTATGATCGGGCGGCGTTAATAGCTTTACCACAATTAATGCGACAGGCTTATGTTAAGCATATGTCTGATTTATTTGAGCAAGCAAAGCTTATGTTAATTACTTTAGAATATCCACAAGCAGAATTTGATGGACCACCTTTTTCAGTTAGCGAAGATGAAGTGATGCAGTTATACGATTTTGCTAAAGTAGAAAAAATTTATGCTAAATCTATTTTAGAAAAAGAGCCTCGATTTATTGAAAAAGGTCTTAGCCAATTAATTGAAAGTGTCTATTGTATTCAATGGTAAATCATGACTTAAAAAAATAATTATAGAGAAACTTAATGAAGTCAATTCAACCCTATGCTAGTTGGTCATCAGAACTAACGCCAGAAATGTTAGCGACAAAAGGATCTCGATATGGACACATGGATCATGATGCGGGCAGGCTCTATTGGTTAGAATCTCGACCCGAAGAAAGTGGTCGAGGTGTTTTGGTTTGTTATGATCCTGAGAAAAATAGCTGTCGAGATGTTTTACCTGAGACAATAAGTGTTCGCTCTCGTGTTCACGAATACGGTGGTGGTGATTTTATTGTTGCTGACAGCAAGGTTTATTTTTCTAACGCGGATGATAACCGAGTCTATTCATTTGATGGAGCTTTGACTTCATTGACGCCTTTACAAACAGAAAAAGAGCATCGCTATGCGGATTTTTGTTTGGATCCGAAGCAGGATTACCTTATTGCCATTAGGGAAACACACACTCAAGGAAAAGTGGTTAATGAGTTAGTTAGTATTGATTTGCAGAAAAAAACGGTTAAAGTCATTCATTCTGGCTTTGACTTTTATTCGACACCAAAAATCAGTCAGCAAGGACAACGGATTTGTTGGTTATGTTGGAATCAACCCGATATGCCTTGGGATGCTGCTGAGTTGTGGCTGGCTGATTACCATAACGGTGGCTATATAGATGCCGCTCATCGCGTCACTGGCGGAGATAGTCATAGTATCTTTCAACCCGAATGGAGCGAGCAGGGGGTTTTACACTATATTAGTGATAAAAACGGCTGGTCGAATATTTATAACCATAGCAAGGGTGTTCTTAATGCACTTGCTCCGATTGACCGCGATTTTGCACTTCCTCAGTGGTTATTTGGTATGTGTACTTATGTGATTAATTCTGATGAGAATTTATACGCTTGTCATTTTGAGGATGGTCTGCAGCAATTGTGTCATATTAATGTGAAAAAGGGGCATATTGAACCCATTTCATTACCCTTTAAAAACTTTAAGAATCAATTGTTAGGCGATAATAAATATCTTTATTTTTGTGCGGCTGGTCCAGCAACAGATAGTGCAATTTATCGCTATGATATAGCCACAAAAAACTATCAATGTCTTACAGGAGCTAAATCTTTTCCTTTGCTTGCAGGTGATATTAGTCTGGGCAAGCCGATTAGCTTTAAGTCAAAAAATCAACGTATTTGTCATGCTTTTTACTATGGACCAGTTAATAGTCGTTATCAGGGCGTTGAGGGAACCTATCCACCATTAATTGTTATGAGTCATGGCGGACCAACGGCGGCAACCCATAATTCACTTGATGCTAACATTCAATTTTGGACTAACCGTGGTTTTGCTGTGGTTGATGTCAACTATTCAGGTAGTACGGGCTATGGAAAAAAATATCGTGAACGTTTAACTAGTGAGTGGGGAGTTCTTGATGTTGAAGACTGTATTGCTGCGGCTAATTATCTAGTTGAAAAAAAATTAGCAAACAAAGATCAGTTATTAATTCGAGGTGGTAGTGCTGGAGGTTATACAACTTTATGCGCATTAACTTTTCATAATATATTTGCCGCAGGAATGAGTCGATATGGCGTTGCTGATTTAGAAGCTTTGGCCGCTGAAAGTCATAAGTTTGAAGCTCGCTATTTAGATAAAATGATTGGGCCATACCCTGAAAAAAAATCCACTTATCAAGCTCGCTCACCGATACATCATGCAGAACAATTATCTTGTCCTATCTTATTGTTACAAGGTGAAGATGATAAAGTTGTTCCTCCTTCTCAAGCAGAATTAATGGTGCAAGCCTTAGAAGAAAATAAAATTCCTTACGGCTATTTGCTTTTCGAAGGAGAAGGGCATGGCTTCCGCCAAAAAGAGACGATTATAAATGCCTTTAGTGCAGAGCTTTATTTTTATCGGAAAGTCCTAAATATTGAGTCTAAAGAAAATATAGAGCCAATAAAAATCAAGTTTCTTTAATACTAATTAGCAAAAAATCACCCGTACTTGATCATCTTGTTCAATGAGTAGTTCATCTGCGAGTTGCTGATTAATTTGAATGTTAGATAATTGCTTTTCAATTAAAGTAACGCAAGCTCTATAATCTTTTAGCTTAGTATTAGCGATAATGGCATAGGTACCTTCTTGGGGTTGGTTGTCGCTAATATTAACTTGGCTTAAAAAGCTATTACTAATGCTTTTTACACGATCAATAGCACAACTAATAGTTGGTCCAGCATCAAAAATATCGACATAGTTGTTGTAAGCTAAACCTTCTCTCTGAAGTATTTTTAAAGCGGGTTTTGTGTGTGGGTGAACGGCACCAATAACGGCTTGAGCGTCTTTAGAAAGTAAATTGATATAGATAGGGTGGTGTGGAATTAATTCGGCAATAAATTGTTGATTGCCTTCACCATTGGTTTTATCAGCGATTTCAAAATCCATACCAAAAAAATGCCTACCAACGGCTTCCCAAAAAGGGGAGCGACCATTTTCATCGGAATAACCTCGCATTTCGGCAATGATGTGAGAGCTAAAACGTTGTGTGTGATTAGCGATGAGTGAAAAACGACTTTTCGACAAAAGTGTGCCATTACGACCACCACGAAAATCGGGCGATAGAAATAAAGAGCAAAGCTCCGAGTGGTTGGTGAAGTCGTTAGTTAAAGTAAGAAACTCTGACTTTTGGTAAATATCCAATGAGGTTGAGTAATGAACCGTGGTGTTAACTTTGTAAGTATAGAAAGGGCGGTTATTACCAACGGCAGAAATAATACCACTAGTGCCAACGACTTTATTCGTTTCAGTATCTTCAAGAACGAGTAGATAGCAGTCGTCGTTTAGTTCGCCATCGGGTTGATTAAACGCTTTTTGAGAACTTTGAATCTTTTTTTCTAAATAAGATTTATTGTTAGGTAGTGTCGTTAAGCCGGAACCAGTCTTGGCTGCCAGGCTAAAGAGTTCCTCAATATCATCCATTTGGACTGGACGAATAATCATCATAAGCTTTTCCTAAAACTAAAAGCAATTTTTAAAACTTCTTGAAAAACAGAAGTTTAAACGACTTTTATCATTAACTAAATTAACGGCATCGGCATACTATCAATTAACCTTACCTATTGCCAGAATTGGCATACAACTATTGTTTGAGTCGAACTTTATATGTCTTCTAGTTTAGCGGAAAAATTAACAAGATTTATATGATTCTTTTATCTAAAGGAGGCTCTTGACCTACAGGGAAATTTCTATTAAATTGGCCAACCATCATTTCATATAATGAGATTTATTCTTAAATAATGAGATTTGTGTCTGGTTGCTATGTCTAATATAAAGTCCAATATAAAAAGTATTTTACCCCTCTATATTAACGGTGAATTTGTCGATACAGGTAACTATTTTGACAATATTAATCCAGTTAATGGAACTCTTAATAATCAGGTTGTTTTGGCCGGTAAAAATGAAGTTGATCGCGCCGTTGTTGCTGCTAAGCAGGCCCTGTCAGGTAGTTGGGGGAAGTTATCGGTTAACCAACGGGTTGCATTATTGCATCAAGTGGCTGATGGTATTATTAAGCGAGAAAAAGACTTTATTGAGGCTGAAATTGCTGACACAGGCAAGTCAATGCCTCAGGTTAAAAGCATTGATATTCCACGTGGTTCAGCCAACTTTCGTTTTTTCTCTGATTTGGTGAAATACCAAGGCGGCGAAACTTTTCTGACGGAAACACCTGATGGTCAAAAAGCACTTAATTATTCGGTAAATAAACCACTTGGCGTCGTTGCAATTATTTCTCCTTGGAACTTGCCTTTATTATTAATGACCTGGAAGGTTGCTCCAGCTATGGCATTGGGCAATGCCGTTATAGTTAAACCTTCAGAAGAAACGCCTTCAACAGCAACCCTGTTAGCTGAAGTCATGAATGAGGTTGGTATACCCAAAGGCGCTTTTAATTTGCTACATGGTTTTGGGCCTGATTCAGCGGGTCAATTTTTAACTCAGCACCCTGAAATTGATGCAATTACTTTCACGGGCGAATCTTCAACCGGCACACATATTATGAAGGCCGCAGCTCAAGGCGTAAAGCCAGTTTCTTTTGAGCTGGGTGGAAAAAATGCTGCAGTGGTTTTTGCCGATGCAGACTTCGAAAAAGCTGTCGCTGGCGTTGCTCGTTCAACTTTTACTAACTGTGGTCAAGTTTGTTTATGTACTGAAAGAGTTTATGTTGAGCGATCTATTTTTGAAAAATTTGTTGTTGCGCTAAAAGAAAAAGCTGAAGCTATTGTTGTTGGTGATCCTTATGATGAGTCAGTTGTTATGGGACCATTAGTTTCACATAAACATCGAGAAAAAGTTTTATCCTATTTTGAATTAGCCAAAAAAGAAGGTGCTCATGTTGTAACTGGCGGTGGAGTGCCTCAATTTAATAATGATTGTGACCAGGGCAGTTTTGTTGAACCAACCGTGTTTACTGGTTTATCTGATGAAGCAAGAATTAATCGCGAAGAAATTTTTGGGCCGGTTTGCCATGTGTCTCCCTTTGATACTGAAGAAGAAGTGTTGAAACGTGTTAATGCAAGTGATTACGGTTTGGCTTGTGCCATTTGGACAGAGAACTTAGCTAAAGCCCATCGTTTAGCACCCAAGGTTGATACAGGAATTACTTGGGTTAACACTTGGTTTTTACGTGACTTAAGAACACCTTTTGGTGGAGTTAAATTATCAGGTATTGGACGAGAAGGTGGCATGCACTCATTAGCCTTTTATAGTGAACCACAAAATATTTGTATTAAGTTGGACGACTGAGGCTAAAAAGTGGCAACACCTAAAAGTAGTTCAGTAGAAAAAGCCGTTAGGGTTCTTCGTTGTTTTTTAGGACGAGGAGCGTCATTAACTATTACTCAAGTTGCTGAATTATTGAATATGAATATTGCTACGACGCACCGCTATATGTTGACTTTAGAATCACAAGGTTTATTGCATCGTCGAGAAGGGCAACATTATCAGCTTGGTATGGCATTGGCTGAATTAGGCAATGCCGTGGTTGTCAGCGATGTATTAAAATCAACAGTTGAACCTTTTTGTAATGAGTTAATTAATGATATTGGTGAAATATTGCATGTCGGTGTTTTTCAGCAGAACCAAATTACCTACTTGTATAAAGCCGAAGGTAATCTTTCTAAACAGACACAAACTTATGTCGGTAAAAGCTTACCTGCTTATTGTACAGGGCTTGGTAAAGTACTATTGTCGCAACTTAACCGAGAACAGTTAGGTGAGTACCTTAACGAAATAGAGCTTAAATCTTACACCGCTAATACCATTACCGATAAAGCGAAACTTAGAGAAGAAATTGAAAAAATTAACCAGAATAATTTTGCACTTGATAATGAAGAGTTTGAAGAAGGTTTGTTTTGTATTGGTGTACCAATTAAACAGACAACGGGCGACATTTTAGCCGCCATTTCAGTTTCGGCACCTGCTTCACGTTTAAATGTTGAGACTTGTTCAGGAATAAAAAATAAGCTAATTGAGTGCGCTGAAAAAATCAGTTATGCCATGTTTAAATATGGTCAAATTTAACAAGAAGACTAGCTAGAACTAAAGTCGTATTATTAAGAATAGGAAAACGTAAAAATGACAAGTAAAGTTTTATCACATAAAGCCAAGCCACGTGGAACCTTTCCACATGTTAAGCGAGCGGGAGACTTTATTTTTATTTCTGGTACGAGTTCTCGTCGACCGGATAACTCTTTTGAAGGTGTTGATGTTGATGAAATGGGTGCGACTAACTTAGATGTTCGTGCACAAACAAAAGCGGTTATTGAAAATATTCGTGATATTTTAAAGTCAGTTGATGCAGACTTAACTGATTTAGTTGAAATGACAACTTACTTAGTCAACATGAATGACTTTAAAGGTTATAATGAAGTTTATGCTGAATACTTCGATTATGATGGACCAACTCGAACAACGGTTGCTGTACATCAATTACCTCACCCTCATTTGTTGATTGAAATTCAAGCGAAGGCTTATAAACCTCTAGCATAAATTTTCTAAACTAAACGCAGAGAAGAAAAAACCATGAGTTATACATTACCGTTAAATTTTAAACAGTGGATTGATGATAATCGCCATTTATTAAAGCCCCCCGTTGGAAATGCCCAAGTTTGGGAAGGTACTGATTTTATGGTGACGGTTGTTGGTGGCCCTAACCAGCGTTTAGATTATCATGATGATCCAGTTGAAGAGTTTTTCTATCAACTTGAAGGTGATATGATTTTACGTATTATGGAAGATGGAAAACCAAAAGATTTAGAAATTAAAGAAGGTGAGATTTACTTATTGCCAAGGCATGTTAGACATTCACCACAGCGTTTTGAAAACACCATTGGTTTAGTCATTGAATACAAAAGGCCTGAAGGTGCAAAAGATGCTTTTGAGTGGTATTGTCAAGAATGCAACCACCTGGTCCATCGAGAAGAGGTCTTACTAAAAAGTATTGTCGATGACTTACCACCATTATTTAAAAAATTCCAGGAAAGTGAAGATTTAAGAGTATGTCCCAATTGCGGCACAGTGCACCCAGGAAAATTATAAAACTTATTTAAGTTATAACAATCGTTTTAGAGATTGAGAGATTAAAATGAAAAAATCTAATAGTGAACATGAAGTGATAGATATTCACTCCCATTTTTTTCCGGAAACTTGGGAAGATTTACGCGCTAAATTTGGAGGAGATAATTGGACATCACTTAAGCATTTGGGTGATGGTAAAGCCATGGTCATGAAAGATGGTAAAGACTTTCGTCCAATTTATTCAGCATGCTGGGATAAACATAAGCGTTTAGAAGAAATGGATAAAGATGGTGTTGATAAACAAATTATCTGTGCCACTCCGGTATTATTCGCTTATGAAAAACCAATTGAACAGGCTTTGTATTGTGCACAAATTTTTAATGATGCGGCCCTTGAAATGTGTGAAGGAACTAACGGTCGCTTGCTTGCAATGTCGCAAGTTCCTTTGCAAGATATTGATGCTTCTTGTAAGGAAGCTAGCAGAGCAAAAGCAGCTGGACATATTGGTGTACAAATTGGTAACCATGTTGGTCCTAAAAACTTGGATGATGATGGCGTAGTGACTTTCTTACAGCATTGTGCTGATGAAGATATTCCAGTGTTTGTGCATCCTTGGGATATGTTAGGTGGTGATCGAACTAAGCAATATATGATGGGATGGACCGTAGGCATGCCGGCAGAGACACAATTATCTATTGTATCTATGATTCTTGGTGGTGCTTTTGATCGCTTATCAAAAAATTTAAAAATTTGCTTTGCTCATGGTGGTGGTAGTTTTGTGTTTTTATTAGGTCGTTTACAGAATGCTTGGATACACCGTGATATCGCGCGAGGTAAATCAGAGAAACCGCCGATGGATTATTTAGACCGGTTCTACCTTGACTCTATTGTCTTTGATGATGGAGCATTACGCCTGCTGGTTGATACCATGAGCGAAGATCGAATTATGTTTGGAACCGATTATCCATTTCCGTTAGGTGAGCAACCGATGGGTAAACTAGTTTCAACTTCTGAAACTATTGGTGAGTCTGCTCGTAAGAAAATTTTGGCTGGTAATGCCAAACAATTTTTTTCAATTGATTAATTGTATTAATTAAAGCAAAAATTTAGGAAAGACAATGACAGATAAAGTGAATGAGCTAGCAGTAAATCTACGTAATGCTTTGGATAAAGCTGAATCGATTGAACCAGTAAGAGAAGTTATTGGTGAAACTGATATTGATACAGCGTATAAAATTCAACAAATTAATACTGAGCACTGGATTGAGCAAGGGCGTATTCCTGCTGGCCGAAAAATTGGTTTAACCTCAAAAGCTGTGCAAACACAGCTCGGAGTTGATCAGCCTGATTATGGTATTTTGTTTAAAGATATGGCTTATGACGAGATTACTGAAATTGATATTAGCCAGTTGATCGCACCAAAAATAGAAACGGAAATTGCCATGGTGTTGGGAAGAGATCTGACGGAAAAACAAGTGAACATGAATGATTTGCTTGGTTCAATTGAATACATGGTGCCCGCGCTAGAGATTGTTGATAGTCGAGTGAGAGATTGGGATATTAAAATTACTGATACGATTGCCGATAACGCTTCTTGTGGGGCTTATGTTTTAGGCACACAGAAAACTAAATTGGGTCATTTAAATTTAAGAAATTGCGGTATGGTTTTGGAGCACCAAGGTGAGCCTGTTTCCAGTGGTGCTGGAGCAGCTTGTTTAGGTAATCCTTTAAATGCTTGTCTATGGTTGGCAAATAAAATGATTGAGTGTGGTACACCATTAAAAGAAGGTGATTTGGTTTTAACTGGTGCTTTGGGACCAATGGTTTCTGTTAAGCCCGGGGACCGTTTTAATGCAAGAATTGATCATTTAGGTTCCGTTTCGGCGCGTTTCAGTCATTAAATACAAACTCGATTGATATAGGTTTTAATTGTGCAAAATAAAAATATGCAAAAGAAAAAAGTCGCTATTATTGGTTCGGGCAATATTGGCAGTGATTTAATGATCAAGATTATTCGAACTTCTGATATTTTAGATATGGCAGTATTGGTTGGAATTGATCCAGAATCAGATGGTTTGGCACGCGCCAATAAATTGGGTATTGCAACAACTCATGAAGGTCTTGATGGTTTAGTTAACATGCCAGAGTTTGCTGAAATTGAATTGGTATTTGATGCAACTTCAGCAAAGGCCCATGCTTATCATCACGAAGTCCTGTCACAACATGGCAAAAAAATTGTTGATATGACTCCGGCTGCTATAGGTGATTATTATGTGCCGACAGTAACAGATGCGAGTCAAATTTTAGAAAAAAATAATGTTAACATGGTTACTTGTGGCGGCCAGGCAACGATTCCTATGGTTGCTGCTATTAGCCAAGTAACGCCTGTTAAATATGCTGAAATTGTTGCGTCTATTGCCTCTAAATCTGCCGGCCCAGGAACGCGTGCTAATATCGATGAGTTTACTGAAACCACTTCCTTAGCGATTGAAAAAGTGGGTGGTGCAGAAAAAGGTAAGGCAATAATTGTTCTTAACCCAGCAGAGCCACCATTATTAATGCGTGATACAGTTTTTTGTTTAGTTGATCTTAATGCTGACACTCAAGCCATAGAAAAATCGATTAAAGAAAAGGTTGAATTAGTGCAATCTTATGTGCCAGGTTATCGCCTAAAACAAGAGGTTCAGTTTGACTGTTTTGATGAGAGTAACCCACTTGATATTCCAGGAAAAGCCGAGGAGTTGAATAAGTCGATGCCAGGAATTAAAGTGACCATATTTCTAGAGGTTGAAGGTGCGGCTCACTATTTGCCAGCTTATGCAGGTAATTTAGACATTATGACAGCGGCGGCTTTAAGAACTGGCGAGCAAATTATTTCTGCATCTATATAGTGGTGTTTAGTAAATGAATTTTATAGGTATTTGAAGATGTCTAAAACAAAACTTTATATACAAGATGTAACTTTGCGCGATGGTATGCACGCTATTCGTCATCGTTATTCGATTGAGCAAGTAAGACAGATTGCTAGAGCGCTTGAAGCAGCCAATGTTGCGGCTGTTGAGGTTGCTCATGGTGATGGCTTGGCAGGTTCAAGTTTTAATTATGGTTTTGGCGCACATACTGATTGGGAATGGATTGCGGCGGTTGGTGAAGAGTTAAAAACAGCTAAATTAACCACCTTATTATTACCGGGTATTGGAACTGTTGAAGATTTAAAGCGAGCTTATGATTTAGGTGTTCGCTCTGTTCGTGTTGCAACTCATTCAACTGAAGCCGATGTTTCTAAGCAACATATTGAAACCGCCAGAGAAATGGGCATGGATACGATTGGCTTTTTGATGATGTCACATATGAACTCGCCCGAAGGTTTAGCTGGACAGGCCAAGTTAATGGAAAGCTATGGTGCAGAGTGTGTTTATGTGGTTGATTCAGCTGGGCGTTTAACGATGGATGATGCGCGTGACCGTGCACAAGCTTTAAGAGCTGCGCTAAAACCTGAAACCGAATTAGGTATTCATGCCCATCACAATTTATCTTTAGGTGTGGCCAATTCTGTTGTTGCGGTTGAAAATGGTATTACTCGAGTTGATGCCTCATTAGCCGGTATGGGTGCTGGTGCAGGTAATGCGCCTTTAGAAGTATTTATTGCCACAGCAGATTTAATGGGATGGGAGCATGGTTGTGACTTAATGGCTCTGATGGATGCTGCAGATGATTTGATTCGTCCATTACAAGATAGACCTGTGCAGGTTGATCGCGAAACTTTATCGCTCGGTTATGCAGGTGTTTATTCTAGCTTTTTGCGTCACGCGGAAACAGCCGCAAAAACTTATGGCATTGATGCGCGTTCAATTTTATTAGAAGTTGGTCGACGTAAGTTAGTGGGTGGTCAAGAGGATATGATTGTTGATATTGCTTTAGACTTAGTCGCAAAGAAATAATTTTAAAGAAATAAAGTAGAGGAAAGTAATATGTCGACTTCGATAGATAATTTACAAAAAATGGCTGAGCAAATAGATACAGCAGCTATTAATGCTAATAGTGTTGCGCAGCTATCTCAAGAAATTCCTTTTTCATTAAATGATGCTTATGAGATTCAGCGTATGAGTATTGCTCATAGACTTGAACGTGGTGAAAAACTTGTTGGCTATAAACTTGGTTTCACCAGTCGAGCCAAAATGATTCAGATGGGCGTTGATGATTTAATTTGGGGACGTCTAACGGATTCAATGATCGTTGAAGAAGGTGGTGAAATTAGTTTAGATCATTATGTTCATCCAAGAGTTGAACCTGAAATTGCTTTTTTAATGAAAAAGCCTTTATCAGGAAAAGTAACAACTATTGAAGCCTTATCGGCGGTTGAAGCGGTTGCTCCTGCGTTAGAAATTATTGATTCACGTTATAAAAACTTTAAATTTTCATTAGAAGATGTTGTTGCTGATAATTGCTCCAGCTCCGGTTTTGTTGTTGGTTCTTGGCACTCAATGGATGCAGTTCACGATTTATCAAACCTTGGTATGATTATGCAAATTAATGGTAATGATACTCAAATTGGTTCAAGTGCCGCTATTTTAGGTAACCCGGTACGTTCGTTAGTTTCAGCAGCACGTTGTTTAGGTGAAGTAGGTGAGAGTTTACAGCCTGGTCAAATTTTAATGGCTGGTGCATCAACTGCTGCAGTTGCTTTAGAAAAATCAAGTTGTATTTCATTAACAGTTGATCAGCTTGGTCAGTTAGACTTTAAAGTTTCAGCCTAACAATTATTTTAATAGTTAGCGTTTTATAATTAATTTAGTCAGAGAAGAGTTATGACCGAATCAAAAGAAAATTATCGTTCACTCGAAGATTCTATCCATACTGATTTTAAAAAGGATATGAGTTACGGTGATTATTTAAAATTAGATGATTTGCTTTCATTGCAACAGCCGGTTTCTCAAGAGCATGATGAGCAGCTTTTTATTATTATTCATCAGGCAAGTGAGTTGTGGATAAAGCTTATGGTGCATGAATTAGCTAATGCTGTTGATCAAATCAAACAAGAAAATTTTGGTCAAACTTTTAAAGTGATTGCGCGAACTAAACAAATTTTAAATCAATTAATGCAGTCCTGGGGTATTTTGTCAACGTTGACGCCCTATGATTATCTAAAGTTTAGAGACAAACTTGGAAAGTCATCAGGTTTTCAGTCCTATGGTTATCGTCAAGTAGAGTTTTTATTAGGTAATAAAAATGCAGCTTTAATTGAAGTACATAAAAACAAGCCAGATGTTTATCAAACACTACTTAACCTGCTTAATGCACCGAGTTTATATGATGAAGTACTTAAAGTATTAAGTAAAAGAGGATTTGTTATCGATGAATCATGCTTGAAACGAGATTTTTCCAAGCCTTATCAATCAAACCCATCTGTAGAGAAAGCCTGGCTAGAAGTTTATCGTAAAGCCGATAATTACTTTCCACTTTATGATCTGGCTGAAAAGCTGGTCGACTTAGAAGATGCTTTTCAACAATGGCGCTTTAGGCATATGTATACTGTTCAGCGTATTATTGGCCATAAGCAAGGTACGGGTGGTTCATCTGGTGTTGGCTTTTTAAAGAAAGCACTTGATATGAGTTTTTTTCCTGAGCTTTTTTCAGTTAGAACTAAACTCTAATAGAACAAAAAACTAATAAGATATCTATATTATGGCTCTATTTTTTTGTAGAAAAGTATTAGTTTTAGGATGTTTTATTGAAGTATCGACGATACTATAATAACATCAACTGAGCTCTCATATTCCACATCATACTTAGGTAAAATAATGTTAAAGCATAACTTTAGAATATTTAATACTTTGTCGTTAATAATACTTTCAACTATTTTAATGTCTAGTTGTTCTAATATTTCAAAAGAGAACACTTCAAAAGAAATTATTTCAAAACAGATCACTCCAATAGAATCAAATAAAGAAAAAATTATTACTGAAGAAGAGTGGGAGAATATTGACCCTAACAATATTGATGATGATGACCCGAGCACTTTTGCATGGTTAGATTGGGTGGTTGCAAGAGGTAAAACGTTACAGGGTACTCAGGCTGTGGATTTTACACTGAAAGATGAAAAAGGCCAGTCACATAGTTTATCTGATTTTCGTGGTAAGTATGTGTTGCTCGATTTTTGGGGAACTTCATGTGGTCCTTGCATTGCTAAGTTTCCAGAAATGAAAAAAGTGTATAAAAATTTAGACAAAGATAAATTTGAATTTATTAATATTTGTCGTGATTGCGATGATTTTGTTGAGTTCTTAGAAGAAAAGCCCCTCGAGTGGTTGCAGCTGCAAATGACAATGAGCAATAAGATTAATTATCACTATGGAGTTGGTTACGTACCTGTTTTTATACTAATTGGTCCTGAGGGAAAAATATTACTAACGGATCATGATCATGAAAAAAACTATTATAAATTTAAGAATTTACAAAAGTTAGTCGATAGTTATGTAAAGTAGCAAGTTCTTAGAATCGTATTGATAAGAATAAAAATTTTTATTTAGAAGATGAGAGCATGTGATTTATCAGACGCGGATTTAATTTTACCAACCTACTAGGTATAGTCTAGGTAGGATTTAATTAAAGACTTGAAGATTATTAATAAATATGGTGTGATATTGTCAGTGTCACACGACAAAACCTAATGATTATGAAATATCTACTGCTGCTTGGACTTATTACTGGAGCACTCGTTTTTTCACCTAATGTTTTAACCGACAAACTTTATAAGTGGGTTGACAAGGATGGAAAAATTCACTTTAGTGATAAACCACCGGCCGATCAGCAAGCAGAAGAGCTTGACCAGAATGAGTTAAGCAAAAATATCAGTAGTATTGATTTTGTTTCAGTTGAAGTTAATCCTATTCAACTACCTAGTCGTAAAAACTCTAAAGATATTATTATGTATTCTGCTGAATGGTGTGGTCCTTGTAAGAGAGCTAAAAAGTATTTTGCAGAAAATGATATTGATTACACGTTAAAAGACATTGATAAATCGACAGAAGTTAGAGCTGAATTTGATGAACTTGATGGAAAAGGTATTCCGTTAATTTTTGTTGGTAAGTACCGTATGTCGGGTTTTAGTCCTAAGCAATTTCAAAAATTGCTTGAGAAAAAATAAACAATACATAAATACCTATCTTAAGTTTCAGTTCAGGTGATTTTTGTAGAGTTAGGGGGCCTTTTTATCAAAGCACATTTTTATCAAGTTATTCATTTTTAATTTGAGCTTTAAAAGATTAGTGATTACTATTAGAAAACTAAATAAATTAGGAGTTTGTAATGTCAAGCAAGTTAAAATTAAGTTTTGTTTTAAGTTCAATCTTAGCGGTATCAAGTTGTACAACCGTTAATCCTTATACTGGTGAGAGCCAAACTTCAAAAGTTGCTAAAGGCTCTATGATAGGCGCTGCGATAGGGGTATTGGCTGGGGTATTAACTGGTGATGATGCTAAAGAGCGTAAAAAGCGTGCGTTGAAACTGGCTGGTATTGGTGCTGTTGCAGGTGGTGGTGTTGGCTATTATATGGACGTACAAGAAGCTAAATTACGTAAAGAGCTTGAAGCAACGGGTGTTAGTGTTACGCGTAATGGTGATAATATTACTTTAAATATGCCAAGTAATATTACTTTTGAAGTTAATCAAACAGCGTTAAAGCCATCTTTTAGTGAAGTGCTTGGTTCAGTGAGTAAAGTCCTCCAAAAATATAAATCAACTGTTATTCAAGTTGCAGGTCATACCGACAGTGATGGCAGTGATAGTTATAACCAACTTTTATCAAAGCAGCGAGCTCAAACAGTAGCAGATCATTTAATGGGGTTAGGTATCCAGCCTGTTCGTATTGAGACGGTTGGCTTTGGTGAACAATATCCGATTACAAGCAATGATACTCAGGAAGGTAAAGCTCAAAACCGTCGAGTTGAGTTAACCTTAGTGCCTGTGGCAGAGGAAGTTAGTTGATAATTGAACTAGCTGGTTAAAAAAGCGTCTTATGACGCTTTTTTTATGCATTTTGAAAAGGTTTATATAAACGCATATTGGTTTTTTTCTTTAAACTTGATTTGTTAGTAGGGATAACTCATGCTTAGTGGTGCTTAATAGCATTTTATAGTTTTAGTAATAGAGTTAGGTGTATATGCATACATTATTAGAGAAAGTAATTAACCAGTTAAATCAAGTAGTCTTGGGTAAAGAAACTCAAATTAAGCTCGCAGTTACTTGTTTGCTTGCTAGAGGCCATTTGTTAATTCAAGATTTACCTGGTATGGGCAAAACAACCTTGGCCCATGCATTAGCAAAAACCTTAGGTCTTGATTTTCAGCGGGTTCAGTTTACCAATGATTTATTGCCTGCAGATATTATTGGTTCAACTATTTATCAAACCAGTGACGAGTCGTTTAAATTTCATCCAGGCCCTTTGTTTACTCAAGTTTTATTGGCTGATGAAATCAATCGTGCGACACCTAAATCACAAAGTGCTCTATTAGAAGCTATGGAAGAAAACCAAGTTACCTCTGATGGTGTTAGTCGAGGTTTGCCAGAACCTTTTTTTGTTATAGCGACTCAAAATCCATTTCATCAAACGGGTACTTATCCACTACCAGAATCTCAATTAGATAGGTTTCTTATTTGTTTATCCTTGGGGTATCCTGAAGGCGAAATAGAGCGTTGCTTGTTGCTAGGGCAAGATACTCGCGCTCAAATTAAAAGTTTACAGCCGGTGATTAGTGCAGATCAATTAATTGATCTTCAGCAGCAGCTAAAACAACTTGTGGTTACAGATAAATTGCTGGATTATTTGCAAGCGCTGATTCAAGCTTCTCGTGACGTTAATATTTGGAGTCATGGTTTATCGCCAAGAGCCGGCATTGGATTATTAAATGCGGCAAAAGCTTGGGCATTTTTACATGGTAAAGATTATGTTGTGCCAGATGATATTCAAGCTGTGTGGCAAGCTGTGGTTACTCATCGTTTAGCATCTGGTCAAATCGATGACTCAGAACAAGTCAGTCATGTTCGAGAGATACTTGAAAAAACGGCTATTCCTCGTTAATTAATCTTATGCGATTAAACCAACTCATTTATAAAAAAATGACTCAATGGTTTAATCAGCGTATGCCAGTTGGCGATCAGCTTAGGCTTAACTTACATTCAATTTATATTTTGCCGACTCGTGCAGGATTATTGTTAGTTGTAATTATTATTTTAATGATGATAGGTGCAACTAACTATCAGAATAATTTAGTCTATTTACTAACATTTTTATTAGTCGGTATAGCGCTAGTTTGTACTGTGTATACTGCTCGGAATTTGCAGGGAATTATTGTACAACTTAATTCTTTACCAGAAGCCTATGCAAACAAAGTGATTTTGTTAGATGTTAAATTATCCAGCGAAATAAGTGATGGGAATTGCAGTATAGCAATTGGTAAAAATAAACAGAGTTTGCTTCTATCTAACGTCCCATCGAAAGGCGTAAACTTAAGTGTTAAGTTAGGAAAGTATAAACGTGGTGAGCATCAATTACCTCGTTTAATTTTAACTAGCCAATTTCCGCTTGGTTGGTTAAGAGCTTGGTCTTATATCCGGTTCGAGAAAAAATTATTAGTTTATCCTGAACCTATTCAGCCGCCGTCTACAGTTAATCAAAATATAAACTCAGTTAATGATGAGGATAAAGGTCAATCAGTGATAGGCGTTGAAGATTTAGATGCTATTCGAGCTTATCAACAAGGTGATCTATTATCTAGAATTAACTGGAAAGCTTATGCAAAAGGGCGAGGATTATTAGTTAATGACTATACGAGCTATGTATCTGATCAAACTGTTTTTAGTTGGGAGGATTTTTTAGGCCATGATAAAGAAAGAGTATTGTCTTATTTAACTTATCAGGTGATTGATGCTTCACAAAAAAATCTTGCTTATTCATTAGTCTTGCCAAACAAAGTGATTCCAATATCAAGCGGCGAAAGACATCAATTAAATTGTTTAAAAACTTTGGCTTTGTATGATGGCATGTTTTAGTCAGGAGAAGAATTATTGATTTTTTTTGCTAGCCAAAGACTATTTAAACAGAGCTCATTGCCATTATTGAGTATTGTTATCGCTCAGCAACTGGTGCTTTTGCCTTTGTATGTTTTTGTTCCTTTTTGGATTCCAGGCGTTAACTTTTTGGCGTTATTTATTCTTTGGTTTTTTAAAAGTGATAGTTATATAGTACTACTTAAATGGATTAAAGTTCTGCTGGTTTTTCTTTCTATTATTGCAATTTTTATAACTTACAAAACAATTAGTGGGAAAACGGCTGGAGTCGCTTTGATTGCTGTTATGTATGGTTTGAAAATCCTTGAAATCAAACAAAAAAAGCAAGCAATGACATTAATGTCACTGAGTTTTTTTATTCTCGCAACAGGTTTTTTGTTTACTCAAAATCCTTGGATTATGTTTTACCAAGCTATTCCTATTATAGCCATATTGAATGTGTTAGTTTCTTTAAATAGTCTCATAACGAGCCAGCCTAGGAAATCCTACAATTCATTTGTAAAGGTAATCAAGGAATTTTCAATCTATTTGTTATTTGCATTGCCAGTTATGCTAGTGTTGTTTTTGTTTTTTCCTCGTCTCGACTCACCACTTTGGCGTATACCAGGTATGAAGGAAGGTATCAGTGGTGTTTCGGATACAATGAGTCCCGGTGAAATCAGTGATTTGCAGCTTTCAGACGAGATTGCATTTAGGGTTAAGTTTACTGGGCCTGAACCGAGCAGTTCTAGCTTGTATTGGCGTATGTTAACGATGGAACGTTTTGATGGACTTACTTGGAGTCGTGGTAACTATCCTTTATTAGATGTTGATTTAATATCGAAAAGACCTCAACAAAAAGCAGCTCAGTTGATTGATTATGTTTTGTCGCTGGAGCCAACCAAGTCAAACTATCTTGTGACTTTAGATAGCCCGATAACTGTATCTAAGCAAGGAAAAATATTTGAGGATTATGTGATTAAAACCCAGCGAAAAATTTTTGATAGAACACGTTATACTGGCCGTTCAATGGTTAATGCGACTCTTCATCAAGCACTTTCATCGAATGAAAGAAAGCATCATTTAAAACTACCGGGTTCTGGTAATCAAAAAACACGTCAGTGGGCGAAAAATCATCGTGCTTTAGTTAATAGTGATTGGGAGTTTATTCAGTTTATTTTAAAGGAAATTAATCAAAAAGAGTTTTTTTATACTTTGCAGCCGCCCATTATGGATGAAGATACTCAAGATAGCTTTTGGCTTGTACATCAAAAGGGCTTTTGTGAACATTATGCCAGTGCTTTAGTTTTTATCGCGCGTGCAGCAGGCATACCGGCTCGAGTGGTTGTGGGGTATCAGGGAGGGGATAATAACCCCTTATCAGATTATTGGATTGTTCGCTATGCAAACGCTCATGCTTGGACTGAAATATGGTTTCAGAATAAAGGTTGGGTAAGGGTTGATCCAACTTCAGCAATTGCACCGCATCGAGTCGAGGATAGTTTGCTAGATGAATATGCTTTTCGAGAAGGTGTTTTTGATGACTTTGACTTTGCTCAGCTAGAAACACCTAATCTGTTTAAGAAAATGAGTTATTGGGTTGATGATTTTAATCACCGTTGGAATGACTGGGTGATTAATTATAATCGTCAACAGCAATTAAGAAATTTTCATAACTGGGGTTTATTAGGAATTAAGCCGTCTATTTTAATGACAAGCGCGATTGTTATTATATTCTTTTTTGTGCTTATTTTTGCTTATCGAGGTGTTAAACAAAAAAGAATAGATGACCCGCTGACTAAATCGTTTGTTTTATTAGAAAGGAAGCTCTATCAGGCGAAATTAATTAGCGTTCAAACAAGCAGGGGACCCAACGTTTTAAAAAAAGAACTGTGTCGAGAGGGGCTTATTAAGCCTCAGCCAGTTATTAGGTTGATTGATGAGTATATTAAGCTTCGTTATCAAACGGTGAGTCCAGATAATCAACAAGCCTTATCTTTATTAAAGCGTGTGAAAAACTTATCCTTGAGTAAGAAGTCTGAATAGAGCGGCAACGCTTTATTTATTTTGAGTTATTCAGAATTGACTTCTGGCTAAAAACACCTCAAATGATTATAATTCTGGCTGTTTTTTTAGAGGGCTTATTAATAGCTCTTAGTCTTACTTATGGATTTTGTATAGTCGATGAATGCTTCTGAAAGTCGTATAGATATTACTCATATTCGTGATTTTTTACATTGTGAAACGCCCCAAGCTTGGGTTGATTATGCCATTGAACATTTAGACCTTTTGTTAGTCGATCATGCTAAGTGTGAAATGAAAGCTGCTTCGACGGCTATGAGCCTAATGTTTAAATATTCTGAAAGGCAAGAGCTACAAGTTAAGCTAGCTCAATTAGCTCGAGAAGAAATTCTGCACTTTGAGCAGGTTTATGAAAAAATTCAACAGCGAGGAATTGACTATACAATTCTTTCGCCATCACGTTATGCAGGTTGTTTACATAAGTTGGTCAGAGATAATGAGCCTGATAAGCTTGTTGATCTTTGTGTTTTAGGAGCAATTATTGAGGCACGATCCTGTGAAAGGTTTGCTCAGTTAGTGCCAGTATTGCAAGAACAAGAGCCTGAGTTAGCTAATTACTATAATTACTTGCTTAAATCTGAGTCTCGTCATTATGAAGACTATTTGGCTTTAGCACAAAGTTATTCAAATCATCCAATTGAGCTTCGAATTGAGTTATTTTTACAGGAAGAGGCTAAATTGATTCAAAGTGATGATGACACTTTTCGTTTTCATAGCGGAGTGCCAATTAAGGTATCTTAGGTATTTTTTTTGTAAGGTAAATTATTTTCTTAGCAGAGAGGAACCTAGCGTTAAAATTTAAGTCAAGATGAGTATGATACAGTGCTTCGAGCTCAGTTTTACTTGAGTTGTTATTTCATGAACAGTAACATAGCTGGAATTCTAGCGAGACCTGTAAGGTTTTAGAATCAAGCTAACTAGAGAATTAAGGCGTTATAATTTTATGATGATAAAAGTGATTAGATGTTTGTCGTTGTTAGTCTTTTTAAGCATTACTGGCTGCAGCTTTTTTTATGGCGAAGATGGTCTTATTAAAGACACTAGCTATCAATATCTTGATATTGAGCCGACTAATGAAATTAAGGTTCCCGAAGGTTTAAAGCATCAAAATAAAGTTGATTATGCTCAAATCCCTAATATCGGCGAAGAAGCCAAAAAATATCAGATAGGAAAAAAGCTTGTTAATAAACCACCTGTAGAAGTATTAGATGTTTCAGATAATGTTCGTGTCGATAAAAAATCGGTTGTACCAGCTGTTTATATTGAAGAGAGTAAAGATTTCTTATGGCAAACCTTAACCGACTTTTTTGTTTCTCGTGAGGTTACACCTGAAGTCATCGATATAGAAAAATACTTTTTAGATACAGGCTGGATTGCTCAAGAAAAGCAGTCCGTTTGGAATGGCATTGAAAATAATCAAGAAATAGATGAATATCGAACGCAATATCATTTTCAAATGCTAATGGTAAAAGAGCCAAACCAATTACGTCTTGAGGTTCAACAAGTGGCAGCACAAAGCCTTGATGAAGACTCTAAGGTGTGGCAGAAAGATGTTATCCATCAAGATGCTACACATATGATGAATATGTTTTTGGCTTATTATGATAGGCAAATTACTCAAAAACGTATTCAAGCAGCTAAAATAGCTCGTCACTTTAAAGTGAACTTGGGCACAGATTCGGAACGTTCAGCGGCTTTAGTTACTGATGCAAGTAAAAAAGTAGTATGGCAACAATTGCCAAAAATATTAAAAGAAGCAAACTTTGAAGTTAATGATCTTGATAAAAGCCAGGCGACTTATTTCTTTAAATATGAAAAAAATGAGCCAGGTTTTTTTGCTTCTTTATTTGGTAAAAAAGAAATAGTGCTTCCTTTAGAGAGTGGTGATTATCAAGCCTCTTTGTCGAGCTTGGGTGAACTTACGGCGATTACATTAAGAAATGCTCAAGGTGAGCCTTTATCTGATGAATTAATGGCTAAGCTTTATCCTTTCTTAAGCCAGTATTTTGGCCAAAATTCTTAATTGAGTAGTTTTTAAGGTTGAGTGCTTTTCAAATTACATGCCTGGGTTCAGGTAGTAAAGGTAATGCCTGTGTTGTGGGGTTTGCTGAAACTTTGCTGCTTATTGACAATGGGTTTTCTTGTAAGGAAACTGAAGCAAGGATGTTGCAGCATAATATTAACCCTGAAGATCTAACGGCTGTTTTGGTGACCCATGAGCATGCCGATCACTTTTCTGGTGTACCTCGATTTGTTAATAAATATAAATTACCTGCTTGGATGAGTTATGGTACAAGTTTAAGCCCAAAAGCATCGACTATTCAGCAGTTAAATCTTTTTAGCGGTCACGAAAACTTTTCCTTAGGAGAAATTGATATTTTGCCTATTGCGGTTCCTCATGATTCCAGAGAAGCCTATCAATTTATTTTTCAGGCGAATGATTTGAAAGTAGGGCTTTTAACGGACTTAGGTTGTATTACACCATTTATTCGGGAACAATATGCGAATTGTCATCTGTTAATGCTTGAGTTTAATTACGAGCATCAAAAGTTAATGGGAGGCTCTTATCCAGCTTCGCTGAAAGCTCGAGTTTCAGGAAATTTTGGTCATCTAAGTAATGATCAAGCAAAAGAGTTTTTAACTTTTGAAATGACTCAACAGCTTCGTTATTTAATTGCAATGCATCTTAGTGAAGAAAATAATTCTCATGACTTGGTGATGCAAAGTATTGAGTCTAGTCAAATAAATAAGCAAACAAAAGTATTTATTGCCGAACCGGCAGGTATCACTAAGCGAATTAGCATCACATAAAGTTCAGAACATAAAATTCAGAGGGTTAGAGCAGTCAATATTTGAAGACTACTCTAATATTTAAAAATTACTCTAAAGAAAACAGCATTGGAACTTCAAATTCAAAGCTATCCCTTTTCAATTCTGCAGGAATTGGTGGTAAGGAAGCTTTTTTAATGATTTTAACTGTTGCTCGATTAAGGTGGACAGAGCGAGCTTTTTCAATAATAGATATGTGAGTTGGCTTGCCGTTTGTATCCACAATAACTTTAGCTATAACGGTACCTTCTTGATTTCTATCTAAAGCTTTATCTGGATAATATTGTTTTTTGCGCACAGCTGAAAGTAAATCACGAATATACGAACCAGCGAGAAGGTCTGCATCAAAAAACTCTTCTTCTGGCTCAGTTACTTTTTCTGGTTTAGATAAACTGGCAACTTGTTCAACTGGTGCAGTTTCAGGAGTCGCTGATGATGCTAATTCTTCAGAGGGTGCTTCGACTACTTGTGATTGAGTAGCTTGTTGATTAGGTTCAATCGATTCAGCAGCATTGGCAATATTATTAGTGGTTTCTTCTACAGCGGCTACCTGTATATTGTTACCGGTGCTAGATACAGAGCTAGCAACACCTTTAACATCATTTAAAGTGTTAGCAACTTGTTTAGTTGCTTCTGCTACTGCTGGAGCAATAGCCGCTAGCTCACTATTATTGTCAGATTTATTTGTTTCTATTGGTTTATCTTCGAGGGCGATAACTTTTTGTTGTTCAGGCTGTATCTCTTCTTGTTTGGGCTTTGTTTCTGCTTGGGCAACTCTTACAGGCTTTTTGCCTAAATCACCATCAAAGCGACCTAAAACTGGTTGTAATGAAGCATAGTCACTAGAAAAGCCTGATTTATTTTCGCCTTTTCCTCGAATATCTTTTTTAAATGCTTTGGTTGGGGGGTTAGTTCCAAGCCAAACATTAAGAAGAAGGTTCATAAAGCTTGGTTCATCGATGATCTTAAATAAAGTACTGTTTAAATAAACTTCAGTGCCAGCACCAGGAATATAATCAATATTAATTTCATCGCCTGGCTTAAACCCAGTTTTAAAAATTTTAGAAAAACCAATAATTTCTTTGGTAAAAGGTTGCCATTCTGCTCGAGGGTTATTCATGGCCAATCGTTCTTTCCAATGACGAGCCATTTTTCTACTTGAGTAATTAGCCACAAATCGAAGTGACATACGTTTGGCAATACTGGTATCGAGTAAATCATCGGCATTACTGATTGAGGATGGAGAAAACAATGCGCCTAAATAAATATCGTTGCGTAATTCTTGGTGCATGCCGATGCCAATAAGGTTTAGACTATTACCGTCGGAAAGTTGAACATCTAATGCTGCTTTAAGTGGAGAAGTAATAATGGAAATAGAAAAAACTAGAAGCAATGCAAAAACAGAAGGTTGTTTTTTTATCGAATAATTTAACATGCTGACTCCAATATGATTCCCATTACAGCGTTTTACCGATAACTTTTAATTTTAATTAAAAAATTATAGTTTTAGAAACACTCTTTACTTTATATTATAACTTAATGATTTAAATACAAAAAACGCATTTTGACGCATATACTTCTAATGATAGCGTTAAATCTCCCAAACTTGCAAGAAATATGTTCTTTAAGGCGTTTTTTATGATCTTTTGGGGTTTTTGTACTATCTTTTGACTAACTTTAAGTAATTAAAAAGGCTTTTCGTCCTAAATTAGTTGACAATTACGGCTAAGTCGAGGTAAAACAGTTACTGTAGCCTAATTAAAGGAGAATTAATTCTTTTAATTTTAAAGACTTACAGTAAAAACGTTAAATTTTTTTTAAGTTTGTACTAGTAAAGTCTATTGTTAGCATTGTGGCTATAATTACTCTTAAGATTGTATAAATTGTTGTAGCCGCGGCTTTGTTAACCGTCAAGATATTGGAGTAAGTTATGAGTGTAACTAATCAACTGAGTCAAGCTAGGCCTTTAAAAGTCATTTTGTTATCGACGGCCCTATTCTTGTTTTCCTATTTATTATTGAATGTTTCTGCTATTGCTGATACTTCATCTAATGAAGTCAGTCATGCTGATTTGATGGCAGCCCATAAATATACTATCGGTGATCGGCGATTAGGTATGATTGGTATGGGAGTGACACGTCTAGTTAATGACGATTATTATATAGGGGCATTGTATGTTGATGAGCAAGCTCGTTTTACTAATGAAGAAGAGTTAATGGTAATGAATGTTGCTCGTAGCATGAAGTTTCGTTTTGTGTCTGATAGAAAAGTTTCTGCGAGGGGATTTGGGCGTAAAATTGCAGAAGCAATTAGAGTCAATAACAGCTCAAAAGACATTAAGGCTCAAAAAAGCATGATTACTAAGTTGTTACCTTTATTTAAAGGTAGTTATAAAAGAGGCGATGAAGTTCGTTTTGATTACCATTCAGATAATAGTACAAGAGTTTTCGTTAATGATGAAAAGCTGACTCAGTTTAGAAACTCAAATAAACTTTTCTTGTTGTTACTTAACACTTGGATTGGAAAAACACCACCTTCTGAAAAATTCAAACAAGGGATTCTAGGTAAAAATGAGTCTGAGTATGACGTTGAGCTACTTAAACGTTTTGTCTCAAGGAAATAGACTACTTTGGAGTAATCGGCTTTCTAAGGCGCACAAAAGGGTTTTAAATTAACTGTTTACAGCGCATTGATAAGTAGCTATTCTTCTGTTCCCGAGTCTTAACGCTACAAATCTAGATAAGAAAAGCTGATATGTCTAAAATACTAATCTTAGGAGCAGGTTTTGTAACTGCACCACTCGTCGATTATTTACATAAGAAAAACTATCATTTATCGATTGCCTCTCAGTTCATTGAAGAAGCTCAAGCGCTTGTTGATGGTCGAGAGAATATAACGCCATTACAAGTTAATGTGACCGATCAGTCGGAGTTAAAGGAACTCATTCAGCCGGTAGATCTAGTCTTGTCATTTGTTCCATTTCAATTTCATACAACCGTGGCAAAAGTTTGTATTGCTGAAAAGACACCGATGGTAACAGCAAGTTATACTCATGCAGATATGTGGGCTTTGGATGAAGCAGCTAAAGACGCAGGCATTACTATTTTAAATGAAATTGGTCTTGATCCTGGTATTGACCATATGACAGCAATGCAAATGATTGATCAAGCTCATGAAAAAGGTCAAAAGGTTGAAGCTTTTGTTTCTTGGTGTGGTGGAATTCCTGCGCCAGAAGCAAGTGATAATCCACTTGGTTATAAATTTTCATGGTCACCAATGGCTGTTTTAACAGCGGTCTCAAATGATGCTAAATATTTGAGTCAAGGTGAAGAAAAAATCATTAAAGGTGACGACCTTATGCAGTCTATGCGAGATATCGAAATAGATAAGGATTTTAATTTAAGAGGTTACGCTAATAGAGACTCTTTAGGTTATAAGGAAGCTTATAACATTCCAGAGGTGAAAACTCTTTTAAGGGGAACTTTGCGTTATCCAGGCTTTGCACAAGTTATTGATGCAGCGAAAAACATTGGTTTGCTTTCTAATGAACCTTTTTCTTCTAAACCGACTAGTTGGCGGCAATTAATGCAAGACTTGTCTAAGTCTAGCGATACCCAATTAACAGACCAAACTAAACAGGCTTTTGCTTGGTTAGGTTGTGATTCTGAAGAGCCTGTTTCAGGTGATTCAGCTATCCAAGCATTTTGTAGTTTGTTGACAGAAAAGCTTAAATATCAGGACGGTGAGCAAGATATGGTTGTCATGCAACATCGCTTGGTATTGGCTGATCAAGATGGTAATCGTCATTTGCATTGTTCAACAATGGTTGAAAAGGGTGAAAAACAGGGTTTTTCTGCTATGGCAAAAACTGTGGGTTATCCTGCAGCTATTGCTGCAGATATGATTTTATCCGGTAAGATTACTCGCAAAGGTGTGTGTATTCCTGTCACTAAGGATATTTATGAGCCTATTTTATTAGAGCTTGAACCGTTAAATATAACAATGCGAGAAGAAATTATCGAAGGTCAAAGTGAAGCTGAGTTTTTAAGTCACTTATAGTCTAACAAACATTAGAATGTTTATAGTATAATTCAATCGTTTAATTTAAATTCTCAATTGGCTAAACTTAGCCTCTGAGACTATTCTAAACCCCTAACTTTTTATTTATTCAAACTATTAACAGGAGAAAATCATGGGAGTACTAGTCGGAAGAGAAGCACCTGACTTTACAGCAGCAGCAGTTTTAGGCAATGGTGAAATTGTCAATGAGTTTAACTTTAAAGAAGCGACTAAAGGTAAAAAAGCGGTTGTGTTTTTCTATCCATTAGATTTTACTTTTGTTTGTCCATCGGAGCTGATTGCTTTTGATCATAGAAACGAAGAGTTTAAAAAGCGTGGCGTTGAAGTAATTGGCGTGTCAATCGACTCTCATTTCAGCCACAATGCATGGAAAAATACACCTGTTGAAGACGGTGGTATTGGTCAAGTGGGTTACACGTTAGTTGCTGACATTAAGCATGAAATTTGCCAAGCATATGGTGTTGAGCATCCTCAAGCTGGCGTTGCGTTTAGAGGATCTTTCTTAATTGATGAAGAAGGCAATGTTCGTCATCAAGTGGTTAATGACTTACCTTTAGGTCGTAATATTGACGAAATGTTACGTATGGTTGATGCGTTAGCTTTCCATCAAGACCATGGCGAAGTTTGTCCAGCAGGCTGGAAAGATGGTGATAAAGGTATGAATGCATCGCCTGAAGGTGTTGCTAAATATTTATCAGAAGAAGCAGATAAACTATAGTTTTAACCTTTTTTGTTAGGTGCTATTATAGCCAGGCTTAAGTTAAGTCTGGCTTTTTTATGTATGAGTATTTATTTTAAGCGAGTCTTTTCGCGCTAGTTCACAAAATGCCCCGGCTATTTCCTCAAGTTAGTTAAATTATGGTAGTTTATACGAGTGTAAATAGTATTTTCTTTGGAGTTACTAATGAGTGACTGTCGACTTGTTTTCAGATTCAAAAATGTGTGCTGTTTTTTTATGGCTTTATTGGTTCTCATGGGTACCAATTTAAAAGCAGATGTACCAGCTGAAGTTCAGGCTATATTTGTAACTTATTGTACAGGTTGTCATGGCACTCAAAGAACGGAAGGCGAATTATCCTTGCAGGATGCAGCGACTTCTGAGATGGAGTTAGTAGACATTGATGCTATTTGTAACGCCAGTCTGAAATTAGTTGAGCCTGGGGATTTGAATAACTCAGCACTCTATCAAAAAATCACTGATACAGGTTGTGGTACTAGGATGCCTCCAAGTGGTAATGCATTGAGCCAAGCTGATATAAACACAATTGCTAATTGGATTAATGGATTGGCATTTGGGTCGATTCAAATGGAAGCGGCTACAGCCACGGTACAAGAAGGTGATGCTGAAATTACTTTAACTGTGACTCGTACTTTGAACAACGAAGGGCAAGTAACTTTTAGGTATAGCGTCATTTCTGTTGGTTCATCAGATAACGATGCCATGCCAGGGGAAGATTATACTGAAGTCATTGATGCTGATATTATTTTTGAGGATGGTGAAAGCAGCAAAACTATTGTTGTTACTTTAGCTCCTGATAATGATAGTGATGATGATGGTTCACGAGACTTTTTCGTTACATTAAGTGATCCTGATACAAATGCAGGAGCTGTTTTAGGTAGTCAGAATCAAACACAAGTGACGATTCTTGATAATGATGATACCCGACCAGGAACATTTTTTATGAGTCGCCAAAGCACTTCGGTAGCTGAAAATGTTGGTAGTTTTGATGTAACTATTTTACGAACATCT
>CAYPMT010000003.1:0-49538 GCA_964411875.1 uncultured Kangiellaceae bacterium | reverse complement strand
CTGAAAACTTTCAAATACTCGAAGCTCTAGCCGATAAGTTAGGTGCGGCTGTCGGCGCATCAAGAGCAGCGGTTGATGCGGGTTTTGTGCCGAATGATTATCAGGTTGGACAGACAGGTAAAATTGTTGCACCTGAGCTTTACATTGCTGTGGCTATTTCTGGTGCCATTCAGCATATAGCTGGAATGAAAGACAGTAAAATTATTGTTGCGATTAATAAAGATGAAGAAGCGCCAATTTTTCAGATAGCTGATTATGGCTTAGTTGCCGATCTATTTGATGTAATCCCTGAGCTTCAGCAAGCGTTATAAGTTAATCATTCGATTATTCTATTTAGAGCTTTATAAACAAGCTAAAAATAAAAAAGGTTCCATAAAGGAACCTTTTTTATTACTTCTTCAAAAGCTACTTAAATTTTACATAGGAAGCAACTGAGTAATAACCTTTTTGGTTCTCTTTAAAATATGAGGAAGAGACTCTTCTTCTTTCATATTCATTTGGTTTGACCAAACCGACAAGCGAATACCATGAGGATAGTAGTTACTTCTCTTAGTCATGCTAGCATCAGTTGTATTACCTGAGCTTTCACCGCCACCAACACCCATTCGATTATTGCCAGCACCAGCACCAGAAACCATGCCTGATGAACTACCAGTCGACAGAGTAAATTCAACAGCTTTGCTAGTGTATTCTTCAAGTACAATATCAACAATTAAAGCCCACTCTCGTGGTTTAGAACCATTGGCAAGACCTGCAGCGACAAGACCACCAGCTGCAATACCAGCAACCGCTCCACCAGCGCCGCTACCAGTTAGTTTATAAGTGCCAACACCAACAGCAGCACCAGCAATTAAACCCATGCCAGCAGCTTTAGCCGCACCGCCTGATTCTGGCTCAACTTCGCCAAAAAAGCGTAATGAAGCCCTTAAACGATATTTGGCTTGTGAAGGATCATTAACAATAGTCCAGCCTTGTTGTTGAGCTGCTGAGCGCATTTCTTGAAGTAAATCGATATCCGCATCACTAATATTACGGTATGAAATGTATACTGTTCGGTCATTGCCGGCAGGTGGCTCTAGCTGAGGCGGTGCAACAACCCATACAGAGCCGCTACGAGGCTTTGCGTATTTATTGTCCATTAAGTTACCTATTCCTCTAGAAACGGTTGTACAGCTTGATACCAATCCTATTAATAAGGTAATTATAAAGGCCTGTTTTAAGAACTTCATTTCTCTCTCCTAGTGTAATTGATTTTATGTAAAGTGTTACGGCTCGGGCAGTTTAGCACAATGATTTTACCGGTTAAACAGAGGATATAACTTTTGTTTATATGATTTGTAGTTAACTTGCGGAAGTTGTTCTAGGGGAAAATTATATAAGCATTTAAAGTTTAACTTATGTTACAATAAGCGGATTTTTTAAGTCATTTAATTGAACATAAAAACTGAGCCTGCTGCAATATTAAACAATTGCCAGGAACTATTTTTTATCCATTAAAATCAATAGGTTATAAAATAAGGATAATAATCCATTATGGGTGAGTTTGCCAAAGAAGTTTTACCAATCAATATTGAAGATGAGTTAAAAGTTTCCTATCTTGACTATGCGATGAGTGTCATAGTTGGGCGTGCATTGCCAGACGTGAGAGATGGCCTTAAGCCAGTTCACCGTCGAGTGCTTTATGCGATGAATGAATTAGGCAATGACTTTAATAAGTCCTATAAAAAATCAGCGCGTGTTGTTGGTGATGTTATCGGTAAATACCATCCTCACGGTGATACTGCTGTTTATGACACCATTGTTCGAATGGCACAGCCTTTTTCACTGCGTTATATGCTAGTTGATGGTCAAGGTAACTTTGGTTCAGTTGATGGTGATTCACCGGCTGCAATGCGTTATACCGAAGTGCGTATGCATAAAATGGCGCATCAGTTATTAGCTGATCTGGATAAAGACACGGTTGATTGGACGGAAAACTATGACGGTAGTGAAACCGAGCCAGCTGTTCTACCTACACGTATTCCTAACCTTTTGGTTAATGGCTCAGCGGGTATTGCCGTTGGTATGGCCACTAACATTGCGCCTCATAACCTAAATGAAATAGTTAATGCCTGTTTTGCGCTAATGGATGACTCAGAAATAGATCTAGCGGGGTTGATGGAGCATATACCAGGCCCTGACTTTCCAACCCAAGGCATCATTAATGGCCGAGCGGGTATTATGCAAGCTTATGCAACGGGACGAGGGCGTATTTATATTCGAGCTCGTCATCATATCGAAACGGATGAAAAAAATGGCAAAGAAAGTATTGTTGTCACTGAGCTTCCTTATCAAGTTAATAAAGCGCGTTTAATCGAGAAAATTGCTGAGCTAGTTAAAGATAAAAAAATAGATGGCATTACCGGGTTACGTGATGAGTCAGATAAAGACGGTATGCGTATGGTGATTGAATTAAGGCGTGGAGAAAACTCTGATGTCATGATGAACAATCTTTATTCTCAGTCACAAATGCAAACTGTTTTTGGTATTAATATGGTTGCATTAGAAAATGGTCAGCCTAAATTATTTAATCTTAAAGAAATGCTTGAAGCCTTTATACGTCATCGTCGAGAAGTGGTCACCCGTCGAACGGTTTTTGAGTTAAGAAAAGCTCGTGATAAAGCACATGTATTAGAAGGTTTAGCTGTAGCCTTGGCTAATATTGATGAAATTATTGAGTTAATCAAAAGTGCACCGACTCCAGCAGAAGCAAAAGTTAAATTGATGGAAAAAGGTTGGACGGCTAGCTCAGTTCTTGACATGTTGGATAGAGCTGGCGCTGATGCTTGCCGGCCGGATGATTTAAGTTCTGAACATGGTTTGATTGATGGTTTGTATCACCTATCACTGGTGCAAGCACAAGCAATTTTGGATTTAAGGTTACATAAATTAACAGGGCTTGAGCACGAAAAAATCATCAATGATTATAAAGAGCTTATTGAGTTAATAAGTGAATTGCTGAGTATATTGGCGAGTGATGAAAAGTTAATGTCATTGATTCGTGAGGAGTTAGTTGAAGTACAGGAAGCTTTTGGTGATGAACGACGCACTGAAATTACTGATAGTTCAGCCGACTTATTAATTGAAGACTTAATTCCTGAAGAAGATGTGGTCGTGACACTTTCACACGAAGGTTATGTTAAGTATCAACCTTTATCGTCTTATGAAGCGCAACGACGTGGTGGTAAAGGTAAGTCTGCTACGAAAATGAAAGATGAAGACTTCATTGAAAAGTTATTAGTTGCTTCAACCCATGCAAACATTCTTTGTTTCTCAACTTTTGGTAAAGTTTATTGGTTAAGAACTTTTGAGCTGCCTTTAGCTAGTCGTGGTTCACGAGGTAAGCCAATTGTTAATATTTTACCTTTAGTTGAAGGCGAACGGATAACCAGCATTCTACAAGTTAAAGAGTATTCTGATGATCAGTATATCTTTATGGCAACGGCTAAAGGAACAGTTAAAAAGACTTCCTTAGAAAAATTCTCCCGTCCAAGAGCTAATGGCATTATTGCATTAACCATTGATGAAAGTGATGAACTGATTGATACCGTTTTAACCAATGGTGATGATCATTTAATGCTATTTAGTGATGGTGGTAAAGTTATTCGTTTTGATGAAAAAGATGTTAGAGAAATGGGAAGAACCGCGCGTGGTGTTAGGGGTATGCGGATTCCAGAAGAGCAGCGACTCATTGCATTAGTTAGAGCGGATGAGCATAGTGATATTCTGACAGTGACCGAAAATGGTTATGGTAAGCGAACTAAAATGAGTGAGCATCCATTACGTGGGCGCGGTGGCCAAGGCGTTATTTCTATTACTTTAAGTGAAAGAAATGGTAAAGCGATTAGTGCAGTAAGAGTCGGTGATGGCGATGAAATTATGCTAATCAGTACCGGTGGAACACTAGTAAGAACGCGTGTGGATGAAATTCGAACCATGGGACGAAATACACAAGGTGTTCGCTTAATTCGGTTGCAAGAAGAAGAAACTTTGGTTGGCTTACAACGTATTGATGAATTAGAAAGTGAAGAAAATCTTGGTGAAGAAGAGGCTGCTGAAAAAGGTATCGGTGAAGAAAATGTTGATCAAGCAAGTGATGACAGCTCAACGGAATAACAAACTTGATGACTGAAGCGATTTATAATTTCTCTGCAGGACCTGCCACGTTACCGAAATCAGTTTTATTGAAAGCTCAGGAAGAGCTTATCGATTGGCAGGGAATGGGTGTTTCGGTAATGGAAATGAGCCATCGCTCTGATACTTATCAGTCGATTGCTCATCAAGCAGAGTCTGATTTAAGAGAGTTGCTCAATATTAATCAAGATTATGCGGTTCTCTTTTTACAAGGTGGGGCGAGTCAACAGTTTGCCAATATTCCCATGGCTCTTTTGCAAGAAAAAAAAGTTGCCGAATATTTTGTTAACGGAGCCTGGTCAAAAAAAGCATCGCTCGAGGCACAACATTTCGGCCAAGTTGAACAACTTAAAGTCTTAAATATTGATGAGTCAGGCGTTTATTCATTAATCGATCCTAGCGAGTGGTCAAGAGTCGATAATCCTGCTTATACACACTACACACCCAATGAAACTATTGAGGGAATTAGGTTCTCTTGTGTACCTCAAAGTAAATCACCACTGATTGCTGATATGTCTTCATGTATTTTGTCAGAAGCGATAGACGTTAGTCAGTTTGATATGATTTATGCGGGTGCTCAAAAAAATATTGGTCCAGCCGGTTTATGTATTGTTATTGTAAAAAAGCAATTATTTGATGAAATGTCATTTAACGCTTTACCAAAAACATTTAATTATCAGTTGCAGTATGAAAATGGCTCTATGTTAAATACACCACCCACTTATAGTTGGTATTTATCAGGTTTAGTTTTTCAGTGGATAAAAGAACAGGGTGGCGTTGAGGCGATGCAAAGTCGGGCTAAGCAAAGAGCCGAGTTACTTTATGCGTGTATTGATCAAGATGATTTTTACTTTAATCCCATAGCCCTTGATGTGCGATCTTTAATGAATGTTCCTTTTAGAGTAAAAGATCCATCACTTGACTCTGTATTTTTAGAGCAAGTTAAAGAGAATGGTTTGCTTGAATTAAAAGGACATCGAAGTATCGGGGGAATGAGAGCCAGTCTATACAATGCCATGCCTATTCAGGGTGTGCAAAAACTTGTCGACTTTATGCAGGACTTTCGAAATAAGCACGGATAAGTTTATAGCTTTCATAGTAGACTATCGATAGGTATGAAATTTTCACTTAGACCAACCAGCAAATAAAACTGCTTTACTAAAGATACTTTTAATATGAAGAATATTATCACTCTTGATGGTCCATCGGGTTCAGGTAAGGGCACTATTAGTCAATTGTTGGCTAATGAGTTGAATTGGCACTTACTCGATAGCGGTGCTATTTATCGAGTTTTAGGTGCTGCGGTTGGGCGTCATAACCTTGCTATTGATGACCATGATGCGATTACTCAGCTAGCTAGACACTTAGATGTTACGTTTTTGACAAATGAAACTACAGGTGAAGTTGAACCCTATTTGAGTGGCGAAAACCTTGCAGGGATTATCCGAACCGATCAGGCTGGGCAAATGGCTTCTCAAGTAGCTGCGATTGGCAGTGTTAGACAAGCTCTATTAGCTCGCCAACGTGATTTTTACCAGCCGCCTGGGTTAGTTGCCGATGGCAGAGATATGGGAACGATTGTTTTTCCGGAAGCCCCAGCTAAAATCTTTTTGACGGCAAGTGCAGAGTATCGAGCAGAAAGACGATATAAACAGTTGAAAAACAAAGGTCTAGATGCTAACATGCGCGCGCTTTTAAGTAGCATCCAAGCACGTGATGAACGTGACAAAACGCGCCCCGTGGCACCTTTGGTTCCTGCGGAAGGCGCATTTTTTGTTGATAGTTCAGAACTGACGATTACTGAAGTTTTTCAGCAAGTGCTTGAATTTGTTAAAAAAAGTATGCCAGCTATTAAATTGAATGATTGATTAAGTAGCGCTTAGGCAAAATTAGTATTTATAAAGCAAAAGACTGGTTTGTTAATGGATTAAACAAACCTATTATTTAATAATCCCGTAACAATCGGAAATTGTTCGGAGTTTTAAAAATTAACACAGTCGCGATAATGAAGCAACTGAGTTAGGTTAGGTAAATTTGATATGAGCGAAAATTTCGCAGAGCTATTTGAGCAAAGTTTAAACGAAGTAGAAATGCGACCTGGTGCAATAGTTAAAGGCACAGTCGTAGGAATAGATAATGAAACGGTTATCGTTAATGCTGGATTGAAATCTGAAGGTGTTATTCCTCTTGATCAATTTCTTAATGATCAAGGTGATGTAGAAGTTAAAATTGGTGATTTAGTTGATGTAGCACTCGATGCTATTGAAGATGGTTATGGTGAAACACAACTTTCACGCGAGAAAGCAAAACGCTTTGAGTCTTGGCTAGAATTAGAAAAAGCTTGTGAAAATAATGACACAGTTGTTGGTGTTATCACTGGAAAAGTTAAAGGTGGTTTCACTGTAGAAGTCAAAAATGTTCGAGCATTTTTACCTGGCTCTTTGGTCGATGTTCGCCCTGTCAGAGATACCTCACACTTAGAAGGTAAGGATATTGAGTTTAAAGTAATTAAACTTGATCAAAAACGTAACAATGTTGTTGTTTCAAGACGTGGTGTTATTGAAGCAGAAAGCTCAGCAGAAAGAGATGAATTACTGGCTCGTTTAGAAGAAGGCGCTCAAGTTAAAGGTATCATTAAAAACCTTACCGACTATGGTGCATTTGTTGATTTAGGTGGCGTTGACGGTTTATTGCATATCACTGATATGGCGTGGAAACGCGTTAAGCATCCATCTGAAGTGGTTCAAGTTGGCGATGAAATTGATGTTAAAGTATTGAAATATGACAAAGAACGTCAAAGAGTTTCTCTAGGCATTAAGCAATTAGGTGAAGATCCATGGGCTGACTTAGCACGCCGTTATCCTGAAGGTGCTCGTTT
Source organism: uncultured Kangiellaceae bacterium (assembly GCA_964411875.1). Taxonomy (GTDB): domain Bacteria; phylum Pseudomonadota; class Gammaproteobacteria; order Enterobacterales; family Kangiellaceae; genus Aliikangiella. The sequence continues at coordinate 42,487 of CAYPMT010000003.1, read as the reverse complement.
CTTCGGACGAGTGACTAACTTAACAGATTATGGTTGCTTTGTTGAAATAGAGGAAGGTGTTGAAGGTCTTGTGCATGTCTCTGAAATGGATTGGACAAATAAAAATATCCACCCAAGTAAAGTCGTTAACCTTGGTGATGAGGTTGAAGTCATGGTGTTAGACATAGATGAAGAGCGACGACGTATTTCGCTTGGTCTTAAGCAATGTATTCCTAACCCTTGGACTGAGTTTGCTAGCAAATATAATAAAAATGATAAAGTTAAAGGTAATATCAAATCAATTACCGATTTTGGTATCTTTATAGGTCTTGATGGCAGTATTGATGGCTTGGTTCATTTATCGGATATTTCTTGGAATGCTACTGGTGAAGAAGCGGTTAAGGGCTATAACAAAGGCGACGAAATTGAAGCGGTTGTTTTGTCTGTTGATGCAGAAAGAGAGCGTATTTCTTTAGGTATTAAACAAGTTGACTCTGACCCTTTTGCTTTATTCTTAGCTGAAAACCCTAAAGGCACTATTTTGACTGGTAAGGCGACTGAAGTTGAAGCTCGAGGTGTTACAGTTCACTTAGCGGATAACGTTGAAGGTTACTTAAGAGCAGCTGAAATTAGTGCTGACGAGCGTGTTGATGATGCAACTAAGCATTTCAGTCAAGGTGACTCTGTCGAAGCTAAATTTGCTGCTGTTGATAAGAAAAATCGTGTTATTACTTTATCGATTAAAGCTAAAGATCGACAAGAAGAAGATGATGCGGTTGCTGAGTTTGGAAAAGATGGCGAAGACTCAACTCCATCAACATTAGGTGATCTGCTTAAAGAGCAATTAGAGCGCGACTAGTGTCTCACTGAGAACAATAAAGTGCTCATAATCTATTGATTTTGGGCATTTTTTTTGCTTTTTTACGGTAAATTGTCTATTGTATAAGCTTAAGACAATACATGCATTTAGAAAAAGGTACGGATAATGACCAAGTCTGAATTAATAGAAAGGTTATCTGCTCGTCAAAGTCAACTTTCTCTTCGGGATGTCGAGCTGGTTGTTAAAAGTTTATTGGAGCATATGGCTCAATCACTTGCTCAAGGTGAACGAATTGAAATCCGAGGCTTCGGTAGCTTTTCGTTACACTATCGTGAACCAAGAGTAGGTAGGAACCCTAAAACTGGCCAGTCAGTTAAATTAGAAGGCAAATATGTCCCTCATTTTAAGCCAGGCAAGGATCTTCGTGATAGAGTCAATGAGAGTATTAATAAGACGGCTGAATAACCTATTTAAAATTAGTATTTTCCGCAAAAAAAGCATATCCTAAGTATGCTTTTTTTTTGCGTTATTGTTAAACAAATTTGGATAAAAATAACCTTTGACTTAATCTAAGGGGTTCCCATTGAAAAACTTTATTATTGTTATTTTATTGGTATTATTTTTTGTTGTTTCCGCTTTGTTTTTTGCACAGAATGATTCGTTAGTTAAACTTGATTATTTTGGTGGTGACTTCCAGTGGCAATTAAATTGGGTCATGATTTTGTGTTTGTCTGTTGGATTTTTCCTTGGCTTTTTTTCGTTAGTGCTAAATGTTATGAAGCTTAAGCTACAGTTAAGACAAATGAAAAAAAAGTTGATTAACTATCAAAAAGAAATAAAAAGTTTAAGAGAGTTACCAATAAAAGATAAGTATTGATTTTTGAGATTTTAAATCTAACTGATTTTAAATAGCCAATAATCCAAAATAGTAAATGATATGACTGAATTCTTTTTTATTATTGCATTGTTTTTACCGCTAGCCTGGTACCTAGGTTATTGGAAAGGCGTTGCTAGCTTTAAAAAAGCTCACTCGACTTCTCAGTTATCGCTTTCCAAAGAATACTTTACTGGGCTTAACTATTTACTTAATGAAGAGCCAGATAAAGCAATAGATAGCTTTATTAGTTTACTTGAAGTTGACTCCGAAACAGTTGAAACTCATTTGGCTTTGGGTAATTTGTTTCGTCGCCGAGGCGAGGTTGATAGGGCCATTAGAGTTCATCAAAATTTGATTGCTCGCCCCACACTTAGTGACCTTCATCGAAAGCTTTCTTTAATGGAGTTAGGTTATGATTATATGGCGGCAGGTCTATTTGACAGAGCTGAAAATATATTTAACGACTTAGTCGCGGATACTAAACATCGTGAAGGGAGTTTAAAACAGTTGCTTGCTATTTATCAGCAAACTAAAGATTGGAAAAAAGCTATTACTGTGTCAGAAAAATTGTTAAGTCAAGGAAAGCAAGATTTAGCTAATGAAATAGGTCATTTTTATTGTGAGTTAGCCGAGAAAAATTTATCTAGCCAACAGAATAAAAATGCCGTAGCTCATGTAAAAAAAGCGTTGGATTTGGAGCCTGCTCATATTAGAGCTAACTTATTAATGGGTAATATACATTATCAATTGGGGCAGTATCGACGAGCAATTAAACGTTATCGGGACTTGATTTCTTATGATGTTGAGCTTTTATCTGAAGTCATTGAAAATATTGCAGCAAGCTTTCAACAATTGAATAATTATGATGGTTTCATAAAGTTTTTAAATGAAGCTATAGAGCAAGGCGCAGGCGTTTCAATTATTTTAACCCTTGCTGATGAAATTCAAAAGAAGTCAGGTGATGTTGATGCGGCAAAGTATATTGCCAGTCAAATGATACAGCATCCATCAGTTAAAGGTTTATTAAAATTAATTGAACTTCATCTTAAACACGCCAGTGAAAGTGCTAAACCAAGTTTAATGATGTTACAAGATGTTGTTAATAAACTGCTTGAAAACAAACCTGTTTATCATTGTTATCGTTGTGGCTTTGATTCTAAAGCTTTATTTTGGCAGTGTCCTAGCTGTAAAGTGTGGGGAAGTGTAAAGCCGATTCAAGGCATTGAAGGTGAATAGTTTAATTATGCAGAACGACTCTAAAATTATTATTGCTCTAGATTTTGCTGATTTAAATTCAGCTAAAGCATTAGTTGCCCAACTTGATCCAACCTTGTGTAAAGTGAAAGTTGGTAAAGAAATGTTTACCTTATTTGGACCAAGTTGGGTTAAGTATTTAGTTCAACAAGGGTTTCAAGTTTTTCTTGATTTAAAATTTCATGATATTCCTAACACTGTTGCTAAAGCTTGTAGAGCCGCGGCCGAAACAGGTGCTTGGATGATTAATCTACATGCAAGTGGCGGGGAAAAAATGATGTCAGCAGCAGTGGAAGCCTTGCAAACATATGGTAATGATCGACCTTTATTAACAGCCGTTACGTTATTAACCAGTATGGACGAAACTGAATATGCAAAGATTGGTTATAATAAAAGTCTTTCGCAGCAAGTTTATCATTTAGCTGGTTTGGCTAAAAAATCAGGGGTAGATGGTGTTGTTTGTTCTGCATTAGAAGCAAGAGAATTAAAAGCAGTCTTAGGTAGCGATTTTACTTTGGTTACACCAGGTATTCGATTAACAGAAAACATCCAAGATGACCAATCGCGAGTGATGACGCCACAAGATGCGATAAAAGCTGGATCAAGTTATTTAGTCATTGGGCGGCCAATTACTCAATCACCTGATCCACTTAAAACCTTGAATGAAGTTATTGACAGCCTTTGATTATTTTAAGCCAAGCGATGTTTCGCCAACCAATATAAAATGTTACTAATTTGTTATAATTATATGAGTCACTGATAAGCTATACTATTTAATAACCACAACCTATGGAGCATATTTAATGTATTACACTAAATTACTTTCAAGTTTATTTTTATCAACGCTATTGCTTGCTTGCGTTAATAATCAAACCGCCACTTCAGTACAAACAGATGAGGTTGAATTAACCAACAATAACACAGATGAGCTTGTTCAAGATGATGGTTATCAAGATATGCTAGATGGTATGACTCAGCCAGGTGAAAAAATAGCTGATCCTGATACGCTCGATTATCAAGGAAAAGCTGCTAAGTTATCTAATTACCTTGGTAAAAAATATACATTGATTGATTTTTGGGGTACTTGGTGTGCGCCCTGTGTAGATGCTTTGCCAAAGCTTCGCGAAGCTTATGAAAAAATAGATAAAGACAAGGTAACTTTTGTTAATATTTGTTCAGATTGTGATGAAAATGCAGAAAAACTGATTAAAGAACATAAAATGGTTTGGGCGCAAATCAATGATAAAGATGATATTGTAACCAATGCTTTTGGTGTAGGTGCGTTTCCTGCTATTTATTTGATTGATTCTGATGGAAAAGTGATTACTCATAGCTATGTTGATAAAGCTTTTAATGATGATATTGTGAAAGCTTTAGCCAAGTATATTAAATAGTTAAATGCTGGGGTCGAGTGATTTAATAATTGATCTTTTAGTCACTTGACCTATCACTTTAATTTAAATAAGTAATTTTGGCGTACTCTATTTGACTTGTTGATATTTAAACTGATGATGCCTTATAAAAAGACACTTTTAAGTATTTTTGTTTCAATATTATTGATAGCTTGTTCAGTACAGCCAGGTGAAAAGATACCGGATCCTGAAGTTAAACAGTATCAAGGTAAAAGTGGTAAGTTATCGGATTTTATTGGTAAAGAATATACACTGATTGACTTTTGGGGCACCTGGTGTGGGCCTTGTATTGAAGCTTTGCCTAAACTTCGCGAAGCTTATGAAAAAGTCGATAAGGATAAAGTTGAATTTATAAGTATCTGCTATGACTGCGACAAAAGTATAGAAGAGTTAATTGAAAAACATAAAATGGTTTGGACACAAATCGATGATCTAGACGGCCTGGTTACTGATGCATTTGGCGTTAAAGTATTCCCCTCTATTTATCTCATTGACTCCCAAGGCAAGGTTGTTATTGATAGTCTTGATCCTGATAATATGATTGAAAGTTTAACTAGGCATACCAAATAATTAGTTAATTAACCTAAAACTGACTATCTTTCGTATATTTTTATTCTGAACACTAGATTCTTTTGATTTTCTTGGGGTATTTGGGTAAAATCGCGCGCCTATGCAGAAATCTCGGCAAAATAGTGTATTCCAGCCCCATAAACTGGCTAAAAAACAGGGAGAGGTTGAATACCATTGGCCGGTTAAAGATTTTAAGCGTTTAAGTGAAGGTTTATTAACGCAAGAAGGGCTTATAACGGTCCATATCCGTGCTTTTTACGATAAGCTTAAACGATGCTTATTAGAGACACAGATTAAAACGAACTTAATGCTCGAATGTCAGACAAGCTTTAGTGCCATAGAGCATTTTGTCGATAAGCGAGTCACTTATTGTGCTTTGAAGGCAGAAAGTGAGTTTGCTGAACTAGAAGATAAATTTGAGCCTGTTTTGATGGATGAAGGTTTTTTAGATCTTAAACAGGTTATTGAAGATGAATTAATCTTGTCCATTCCTTTAGTGGTTAATAAGACGCCTGAGGATTTAGGATTAACTTTAAGTTTTGGGCATATATCGGATATGACTGAGACACAAGCAAAAGAGGCGGATAGCCCTTTTGCCGTGCTTGCTGATTTTAAGAAGGCTGATTTTAAAAAGGATTAGCCTAAACAAATTGATTGATACTTTTAGGAGTAATTTATGGCTGTTCAAAAGAACAAAAAGTCTCGTTCTAGACGAGATATGCGTCGCTCACATGATGCGTTAAAAGACAATACCATTTCTTTGTCTGAAGATGAGAGTACCGGTGAATTACATCGTCGTCACCATATGACTAAAGATGGTTATTACCGCGGTCGTAAAGTTTTATAGAATTGCCATTTCAATTGGTTATCCTTTAATTGACCGAATTGAAATTTAAGTGGACTCTACTGATACAGTTACTGACCTGGTCATAGCCATTGATTGTATGGGGGGTGACTTTGGCCCCTCGGTTACACTTCCTGCTGTCATCAAATCTCTTGATAAGCACCCTCAAGTGACATTTCGCCTTTATGGCAATGTCGACTTAATTCAACAAAAGATTCACTCTTTGCCAAACAACAAGCAAGAGAGACTTCGTTTATTTGCTTCTAAAGATGATGTTTTGATGAATGAGTCGCCTGTAGTAGCCCTAAAAAATAAAAAAGAATCATCCATGAGAATGGCGCTTGAAGCCGTGAGAGATGGACAGGCTCATGCCTGTGTAAGCGCGGGTAATACCGGGGCTCTTATGGCGATTTCTAAATTCGTTTTAAAAATGTTGGCGGGGATTGATCGACCGGCGATTATTTCAGCGATACCCACGCTTAAAAATAGTCACGTTTATTTATTAGACTTAGGCGCTAATGTTGAATGTGATGAAAGACGCTTAGCGCAATTTGCGCTGATGGGTGATGAGCTTGCAAAGTGCTTAGACAATATTGACTCACCCAAAGTTGGGTTGCTTAATGTTGGTGAAGAAGAAAATAAAGGTGATGATAATTTGCGTAAAGCCTCTGAATTGATTGCTTCGTTAGATTCGATTAACTATGTTGGTTTTGTTGAAGGAAATCAGATTTTTAGTGGTGACTTTCAGGTTATTGTCACCGATGGTTTTACCGGTAATAATGTGCTCAAGACTTCTGAGGGCTTAAGTCGTTATTTAGCCAAAAAAATTAAACTCGCTTTTGAAAGAAATTGGTGGACTCGTTTTTTAGGCCTCCTAGCAAAGCCAGTGATTAATACATTTAAAAAAGAAATTAATCCAGAAAAATATAATGGTGCTTGTTTAGTTGGTTTGAGAGGCATTGTGATTAAAAGTCATGGCAGTGCAAATGTTCATGCGACGCATTGTGCGATTGAAGAAGCAATCCGCCAATCGTATCAGAAGGTTCCGTCACGAATTAAAGAAAAGCTTGAAAGAATAGGTAAAAATATTTAATAAAATTAATGCTTTAAAGTTTATTCTTAAAGCTCTTTGTAATTTAATAGTTGTTTAGTTAACAATAATTTATAAGTTAATAATAAATTAGGATATTAATATTTTATGAATCAATCTGAATGTGCATTTGTATTTCCAGGCCAAGGCTCACAAGCTGTTGCTATGCTTGAGGACTTTTCAGAAGAGGCTGTTGTCAAACAAACCTTTGAAGAAGCGTCTGATCAATTGAACTATGATCTTTGGAAGCTAATATCTGAAGGGCCAGCTGAGGAGCTCAATCAAACTCAAAAAACGCAACCGGCCTTATTGACGGCAAGTATGGCTCTGTGGCGCTTATGGAAAGAACAGGATGGCGTTTTACCCAGTTATGTTGCAGGTCATAGTTTGGGTGAGTATTCAGCTTTAGTCGCTGCTAATGTGATTGACTTTGTTATAGCCGTTAAATTGGTTGAAACGCGAGGTCAACTTATGCAAGAAGCCGTTACCGAAGGTAGTGGTAAAATGGCCGCTATTATTGGTTTGGAAGATGAAATTATCCAACAGGTTTGTAAAGAGGCTGCTCAAACTGAGGTCGTTTCTCCGGTTAATTATAACTCGCCAGGTCAAGTGGTCATTGCTGGTAATACGAATGCTGTTGAAAGAGCCATGCAACTTTGTAAGGAAAAGGGCGCAAAAAGAGCTTTACCTTTGCCTGTCAGTGTTCCATCTCACTGTAGTTTAATGCAACCAGCTGCGGAACAATTAAAGCAGCGGCTTGATAGTATTGAGTTTAAAGCACCAGAAATTAAACTAGTTAATAACGTTGATGTGATGGTGACTGAAGATCCCAATGAAATTAAAAATGCTTTAGTGAAACAACTTTATTCACCGGTTCGTTGGACAGAGTCAATGCAATACTTAGCTTCTCAAGGGGTAACAAGCCTTGTTGAATGTGGTCCTGGCAAAGTGCTTAGCGGTTTAAGTAAGCGTATCGATCGTCGTTTGGGTGCTTATCAATTAATTACAAAAGAGCTTTTTGATCAAGCTCTTAAAGCAACATCTTAATAAACCCTATTTTTAACCATTCTGGAGACTATTAATGAGTGAATCTAAACTAGCTTTGGTGACTGGTGCATCACGTGGTATTGGTAAAGCGATTGCACAAAAACTATCTGAAAAAGGCTTTACGGTCGCTGGTACAGCAACTTCACAAGCTGGCGCAGATAAAATTACTCAGAATTTACAAAAAGCTGGCCTCAAGGGCCAGGGCTTTGTTGTCAATGTTGGTGATACTGAGTCAATTAATCAATTACTCGACGATATAAAGAAAACCTATGAGAAAACCCCTGAAGTGTTAGTTAATAATGCTGGAGTGACTCGTGACAACTTATTAATGCGAATGAAAGATGATGAGTGGGAAACCGCTCTTAACACCAACCTGACTTCGGTTTATCGTTTATCTAAGGGATGCCTGAGAGGCATGGTTAAAGCTCGTTGGGGACGCATTATTAATATTGGCTCAGTTGTTGGTACCACCGGTAATCCTGGTCAAACCAATTATTCAGCGACTAAGGCGGCTTTACTTGGTTTTAGTAAGTCTTTAGCTAAAGAGGTTGGTCCAAGAGGCATTACGGTTAATGTTGTTGCTCCGGGCTTTATTGCGACGGATATGACCGATGTTTTAGACGATAAGCAACGAGAAAGCATGTTAACCGCTGTTCCTTTGAGCCGTCTTGGTAAGCCGGAAGAAATTGCTGCTGCAGTCAGCTTTTTAGCCTCAGATGAAGCTGATTACATTACTGGTGAAACCCTACATGTTAATGGTGGCATGTATATGGGATGATTGACTAAAGACCTAGAAATTTTGCTTACTGAGTTAAAAAGGAGTAAAATCATCTGGTCTGACCAGGTCAAAAGCTTACAGCTTAACTTGCAACTTTTGCCAAAATCAATAAACTACACGCCCATCAGACTATTAGTCTGGTGATATTAATTTTTTAGAGGAATATACATATTATGAGTAATATCGAAGACCGCGTTAAAAAGATTGTTGTCGAGCAATTAGGTGTTAATGAAGAACAAGTCACTATGGAAGCTTCTTTTGTAGATGATCTTGGAGCTGATTCGCTTGATACTGTTGAGCTGGTTATGCTACTTGAAGAAGAGTTCGATACAGAAATTCCTGATGAAGAAGCTGAAAAAATTAATACAGTACAAGCTGCTGTTGACTATGTTAAGGCTAATGTCGAAGCTGCCTAAAGCTAGTTCTTAAGATTTAATCAAAAGCTGTGATAGTGTTTCTATCGCAGCTTTTTTGTTTTTGGTCAGTATTGATTTTTTAAAGTTCATTCGCTTTTAGCAATAAGCATACAGAGTAAAAGGTTTTATTAGTAATGAAAAGACGAGTTGTTGTCACAGGGTTAGGCATGCTTTCACCCTTGGGAAATTCTGTTAGTTCGACTTGGGAAGGTGTTCTTGCCGGTAAAAGTGGCGCAGAAACAATTAGTCAGTTTGATGCAAGTGATTTAAGTACACGCTTTAGTGCTAGCGTAAAAGATTTTAATGTTGAAGATTATCTGACTAAAAAAGATGCTCGAAAATTTGACCCTTTTATTCAATATGGTATTGCCGCGTCGGTGCAGGCAATACAAGACTCAGGCTTTGAAGTTACTGAGTCTAATGCTCATCGTGCAGGTGTTTGTATTGGCTCGGGTCTTGGTGGAACAAGTACCATTGAAGCTAATCATCAACAGTTATTAGACAGAGGGCCTAGGCGCGTATCACCTTTTTTAATTCCAGGCTCAATTATTAATATGATAGCCGGTCAGCTTTCAATTATGTACAAGATGCAAGGACCTAATCTATCTATTGTGACAGCTTGTACCTCTGGTGTTCACAATATCGGTCATGCTGCTCGAATCATTGCTTATGATGATGCGGATATGATGGTTGCTGGTGGCTCTGAAATGGCAACAACACCTCTAGTTATGGCTGGCTTTGCTTCGGCTAAGGCCTTATCGTCAAATAATGATTCACCACAAACGGCTAGTCGTCCTTGGGATCGTGATCGTGATGGTTTTGTTTTAGGTGATGGTGCTGGCGTGGTCGTTTTAGAAAGCCTTGAAAGTGCTGAAAAACGTGGTGCTAAAATTTATGCTGAGTTGACTGGGTTTGGTATGAGTGGCGATGCTTATCATATGACATCACCACCAGAAGATGGTCGAGGTGCAGAATCAGCGATGCGTAATGCACTTAATGATGCGCAAATTAATCTGCAAGATATTGATTATATTAATGCTCATGGTACTTCTACACCCGCTGGCGATATTGCAGAAACTCAAGCGGTTAAATCTTTATTTGCTGATCATGCTTATCAATTAAAAATGAGCTCAACAAAATCAATGACAGGGCATTTGCTTGGCGCAGCTGGTAGTGTCGAAGCAATTTTTTCGATTTTAGCAATCAGAGATCAAGTTGCACCACCAACGATTAACCTTGATAACCCCGATGAATCTTGTGATCTAAATTATGTCGCCCATGAAGCACAAGAAACCAAAATTGATCAGGTTTTATGTAACTCATTTGGCTTTGGCGGTAGCAATGGTTCATTGCTCTTTTCAAAGTTTAATTAAATCTAAGTTTGAACGTTTACTTTTTTGATAATTGCTCTGACAGTCAGGTTTCAGACTTTAGTCAAGATCGGGGTTATTTATTTGGCGATGGTTTTTTTACCACAGGCCTTATTAATAAAGGCCAGTTGCGTCATGAGGAATACCATTATCAACGCTTGCAAGAAGCCGCTCAGCGACTTTGTTTTGCCAGGTTTCAGATCAGTTTATTAAAACCAGAACTAATTACTCGGATTAGTCATGTTGAGCAAGCAGTGGTTAGAATCACTGTTACACGACAGAAAAATCAGAGAGGCTATGGATTTAAACCTGATGATGCGATTAATCTTGTGATTCAATTGTCACCATTACCAGCCCAAGTTAGATCAACCTGTCATCTGGTTTTTTCTTCAATACCAATTAGTTGTAATCCTGTATTAGCTGGCATTAAACATTTAAATCGTTTAGATAGCGTATTAGCTTCGCAAGATTTAACTGGCGATAATCAAGAAGCCTTACTCTGCCAGCATGATAATGTTATTTGTGGCAGCCGCAGTAATTTATTTATCGCTTATCAAAATCAATGGTTAACACCTGACTTAAGTCAGGCAGGCGTTAAAGGAATAACTCGCAGGCGACTAATGGATTTAATGACTCAAGAAAATATTGCTGTAAAAGAAACTCAAATCACTCAGGCAATGTTATTGAGTTGTGATGCAGCATTTTTGACAAATAGTTTATGGGGAATATGGCCTGTGTCAAAAATTGATAATAAAATAGTTGCAACTGAATTGAGTGAAAATTTAAAATTAAAGCTTAAGTTTGAAGCTTAGTTGGAGTTTTTTTGAAGCAAAGTTACTGGACCAGATTTTTATCTTTACGCTTTTTCTTTGCAGGCTGTTTGTTAGCGGCTTTTTGGCTCGCTTATTGGCATTGGCTTAATTACCAAAATTTTTTAAGTGAGCCAATTAAGTTTCCAAAAGAGCAAACGACCATTTCTGTTAATCAGGGCGATAGCATTAATCGTTTAGCTAATCGCTGGAAAAAACAAAGCTTGATCAAGCATGTTTATTATTTACGCTTATTAACTTTTTTTCGCCCTGAACTAAAAGCGATTAAAGCTGGGGAGTATTCGTTAACGAAACAAGAAACGCCAATAAGTCTATTGGAAAAAATGGTTCAAGGCCAAGTGAAACAATATGCTTTCACTATTATTGAAGGCATGAGTCATTATCAGGTTATTCAAGCATTAAAAGACAACTCAAAATTTAGGGATGATGTTAGTCAACAAAAATCGTTGCTTGTGAAACGTTTAGATTTACCTTATGCCAATGTTGAAGGTTGGCTATTCCCCGACACTTATTATATTTCTAATCAAAGTAGTGGATTGGCGTTATTAAAACGAGCCGTTAAAAAAATGCAGCAAGTTTTAGCGCAAGAATGGAAAAACCGGGCACCTAACCTACCTTACAAAACTCCTTATGAAGCATTGATTATGGCCTCAATTATTGAAAAGGAAACAGGTGCGGAGCAAGAGCGAGAAAAAATTGCTGGGGTTTTTGTTCGTCGTTTGCAAAAGAACATGCGTTTGCAAACCGATCCAACGGTTATCTATGGCATTGGAGAAAATTTTAATGGTGACATTACTCGTAAGGATTTAAAAACAGCTACACCATATAATACCTATATCATAAAAGGACTTCCCCCAACGCCAATTGCTATGCCATCTCAAAGATCTATTTATGCGGCGCTTCATCCTGCACCAGGTGATGTACTTTATTTTGTAGCTGATGGTAAAGGTGGTCATTATTTCAGTGCGACCCTGAAAGAGCACAATAAAGCGGTCAGGCGCTATTTAAATGAATATCGCAAGAAACGCTAATTGGTGATGCTTAAGCTGTTTCTTATATTCAGTTGGCAGAAGTATAAAATACTCGACAGTGACTAATTATTTAACGTAAACTGGGCTAGTAATATAATTAAAAAATCAATTCAGAGCCTATTGGCTTTAATAACAAATAAAAAAGTATACAAATGACAAATAAAGGTAAGCTGATTACTTTAGAGGGAAGTGAAGGGGTAGGAAAAACCACGAGTTTAAATTTTGTTAAACAATGCATTGAAAATGCAGGCCACAAAGTATTAATTACGCGTGAGCCGGGTGGTACGCCGTTAGCTGAAGATTTAAGAGCCATACTGCTTGCTAATCGAACAGAAAAGGTTGAGCCAGATACTGAGTTATTATTAATGTTTGCTGCTCGCTGCCAGCATGTTAACCAAGTCATCAAGCCTGCGCTTGAAAATGGTACTTGGGTATTAAGCGATCGCTTTGTTGATGCCAGCTATGCTTATCAGGGCGGTGGTCGAGGTATTGATTTTGAGCGAATCAAGCAAATAGAAGCCTGGAGTTTAGCTGGTTTTCAACCAGATTTAACTATTTTATTAGATATGTCAGTTGAAGAAGGTATGGCTCGAACACGTCAGAGAGGTGCTCCTGACCGTTTTGAAACCGAAAAAATGGGCTTTTATGAAAACATTCGTCAAGCGTATTTACGTCGAGCTAATGAAGAACCCGAACGTATTCAGGTAATCGATGCAACTCCTTCCATTGAAGAAGTACAAGTGGGGTTAAAGAAACTACTCAACCAATATATTTGATCAACCGACAATAAACTTAGAAAAATTATTTGTTACAAGAATTATTCTTTTTTAAAAAACAAGGGGACTAATTTAATGAAAATAAAATCATTGACTCTTTTGGCACTTATTGGAATATGTTTAGTTTGTGGCCAGTCATCTTATTCTGAAGAAAAAAAACCGGCTAAACAAGAAGGGCATCATCATGCTGGAAAGTGGCATACTCATGGTGCAGGTGACGATGTTAGCGATAAACAATTTCCACCAGCCAAAGTTGTAAAGGCCACTAAAAACTCACCTGAATATATTGATTTAGCTAATAATGTTCAAATTATTGAGCAAGTTACTGACGCTGCAGTAAGTGATAGTAGTGTATTTACCCATGAAGGCTCTTTTGCGCCTTTGCTGCTTGGTAAAGATTTGAGGTCGTTTAGTTTGAAACTAGAACCAGGTATGTTTTTAGCTGAACACCCTCATTCAACGGGAAGTATGGTTTATACCGTTAGTGGTCAATGGGTATTATGTAGTGAAGGTAAGCGGCAAGTTATGAAGGCGGGTTCAGTCTTTTGGTTTGGCCCTAATATGCCAACAGGTTGGGAAGCGCCTTTTCCTGAGGGTGCGGTTCTTCTTATTGTTAAAACAATGAGCTCAGATGAAACCAACTATGAATCCTTTGTTAAAGTGACCCATGGCTTATCGGCTGATCTTGATAAACAATATAAAAATGGCGGTGTTTTTTATTATCACCAGCTAAAAGAAAATCATCCTGCGATTGTGTTTGCGAAAAAGCATAACCCTAAGTTTAACGATATTTTGAAAGCGGCTAAAAAGTAAATCGTGTTTATAAAAACTCTTAATGTAACAAGGCTCTTGGCTAAATTAATTTCATTGATCTGTTTGTTGAGTCTCACTACAACAACCTTATTTGCAGCGAATAAAACGGATAGGGAAGCAGTCGCACTAACAAACATTAAAAAACAGAGAGTTGCTACGTTAAATAGTGATCTTGAGGCGAGCAAGCTAACAATGGATGTGGGTATTATTATTCCGTCCAATTTTGATTCATCTTTCAAGCGAGTAACAGTTGATAAATTACTCGATGGTATCGCGTCGGCTAAGAAAATTTTTTCTGCTGTTGATGTTCAAATTAATCTATTGTGGGTAAGAACGGGTCAGTTCAATAAGGCGGATTTATCGATAGTTGCCGATAAACCTCCGCTAATACCTGAAAGCCAATATGTCACTATGTATGAGCATATGCGAAGGCATCCTAGCGCTTTAAGTGAGCAGGCCGAACAATTATTTAAAAGTATTATTGAGCCACATCCAGATAATCATCGCACGATTTATATTGTTGCTTTACAAGAAGTGTTTCTCTCTTTTTATGAAAAAGATGAGAAAACAAAAGGTTATCAACTCATTACCTACCCGACTAGTGGGCTTTCATTGCCGGGTTATGTTTATGGTTCAAATATGCCTAAAAACTTAAGAGGCGTTATTACCATTTCAGGCCTTGAGGGTGAAGACTCCTTTAAAACGATTGCTCATGAAATTGGTCATAAGGTGATTAATGTTAGTCATGAATATAAAGAAAGCGTGCCTGGGTTTGAGGTTTTTGGTGATGGTGGACTTATGATTTACGGTATGGGTACAGATATTCCAGCAGGTAAAGAAGGGCGCTGGAATCGTGAGAGGTTGTATCTTTCACCTTACTTATATCGTATGGAAGCAAAACAAAAAATATGGAATCCGGGTTATGAAGAGGGTGGACACTATTTTGATCCAATTTATGGCGATAAAGTTATTTATGATACAGTTACTAAATAGAATTAACGATAGCCTTATTAATTAGCTATGTTTCCCTGGTTTAAACCAAGTCAAGAAAAGCTTTCAAAAGCATATCAAGCTAGTCGTTTGTCTCATGGCATTTTAGTTACTGCTGACAAAGGCTATGCTAAATTTGATTTTGCTTTAGATTGGATTGGTGGCTTTTTATGTGAAGTTACTCAGCGAGAAAAAGTATGGCATTCGGCCTGCGGTCAATGTAAATCATGTTTATTGATGAAGGCATCAACACATCCAGATTTTTATTTGATTGATTATTTGGTTGATACCAAAGGAAAACCAAAAGCGAGTATAGGAATTGATCAAATCCGTCACTTAACTGAAAAACTAACTGAAACCTCACAGCTTAATGGTTGGAAGGTTGGTTTGATTCGTTCGGTTACAGACATGACAAAAGGTGCTTTCAATGCTTTGTTAAAAACCTTAGAAGAGCCAGCAGATAACACCTTGTTATTCTTATTAAGTGATCACCTGCAACGCGTTCCTGCAACCATTAAAAGCCGTTGTCAGATTGTACAGCCTGAGTTTACAACGCAAGATTTAAATCAATGGTTAGCAGGACAAACAGAACAAAGCTCTCCTAATATTCAACAAGCACTAAAAAGTTGTTTTAATGCGCCATTAGCGGCAAAGGATTATCTTGAAACAGATTATCAATTGACAGAAGAAAACTTTTTTCAACTCTGTGATCAACTATTATTAAACCAAGCTTATCCTGATGATGTATTAGCTCATCAAGAATTAAATTGGCAACAGCAGTTTAAACTATTAACCAGCTACTTTTATCAAGTACAACTGGCTTGTTTGAGTAGCTCGGGTTTATCCGAATATCAAAGCTTGCCAACAAAGTTACCTTTTCAATTATACTCAGCACTCATTGAGTTTAATCGGGCACAGCTAGCAGGAAGTAACCTTCAACCACAAATTCAATTTCAGGAAATTCTTATTAAATGGTTTGAAGCAGGAAGAAAAATAGCTTACTTATCAAAATCTTAGAGAGCTATCCTCAAGCTGAATCTAATTTCACTATAAATATTAAGCAGAATGGTTTATACTCAGTTAGCCTTGTTAAAATTTTTGCCACTTAATCAAAATTAGAACTTTAAAATTATGTCTGCACCTAAACACGGTATTTTACAGTTAACCATTAAAGATAAAAATGCGCTTTATGCTGCTTATATGCCTTTTGTTAAAAATGGCGGTTTATTTATCCCAACCAACAAGCAATATAATATTGGCGAAGAAGTTTTTATGCTTTTAACTTTAATGGATGAAACAGAGCGTTTGCCTGTTGCAGGAAAAATTATTTGGATTACCCCAAAAGGCGCTCAAGGTAACAAAGCTCGAGGTATTGGTGTACAGTTTAGCGATCAAGATAAAGGTGTTACTCGTGGTAAAATTGAAACTCATCTAGCGGGCACCTTAGATTCAGATCGTGTGACTCACACGATGTAATTTTACTTTTTTAGTATCAATTCCTCGTTATTACATCTATTATCGATGTTTGTTTTTTTCTATTCAAAACCATTATGCTAGTCGACTCCCACTGTCATTTAGATAAAATTGATTTATCCCCCTTTGATAATTCTTTGGATAATGCATTAAATGCAGCCAGGGAATTAAGTGTTGAACATTTTTTATGTGTGGCAATTAATCGCGAGAATCAACAAGCGGTTTTAAAAATTGCTGAAGAGCATGATGATATTTCTGCTTCGGCTGGTATTCATCCTCTTTATACTAAAGGACAAGCCATCGATAAAAATTATTTATGCGAGCAAGCAAAACACCCTAAAGTTGTTGCGATTGGTGAAACTGGTTTAGATTACTATTACGATGCCGAGAGCGGTGAAATACAACGAGAACTTTTTCGCACTCATGTTCAAGCCGCTGTAGAGTCAGGCTTACCACTGATTATTCATACCCGCGATGCCAGAGAAGATACTCTAACGATTTTAGAAGAAGAACAAGCTGGTAAAGTGGGCGGCGTTTTACATTGTTTTACAGAGTCTTTAGAGATGGCTGAAGCGGCCATGAAAATGGGGTTTTATGTTTCTTTTTCTGGCATCGTGACTTTTAAAAATGCCGAGGAGTTACGTGAAGTTGCGGTTAAAATTCCTGCTGATCGCATACTGGTTGAAACGGATAGTCCTTACCTAACACCTGTGCCTTATCGTGGTAAACCGAACTCACCTCGCCATGTGGCTGATGTTGCAAAATGTTTAGCTGAATTAAGAGGGGTGGTTTATGAGGATTTTTGCCAACAGACAACGGATAATTTCTATCGCTTATTCTTGAAGCGTTCTTAGAGTTGATTAGGTAAAACAGATATTCTAGACAAAAAAATCCCAGGTTCTTTTACAAGATTGCCTGGGGTAGGGGAATAAATCTATAGTTTAAATATAGTAGAGTTTTTTCTAATTGCCAGTTTTGAATCTATTTTTTTCTATTTTTTATCAAAAAAGCGTGATTATTTTTGCAAAAGTGGAAATATTGGATTTTTTTAGGGGTAAGAGGTCGAAAAAAGCCGACAAGTAGCTGTTCAATAATTAGTCAGGTGTCTCAAAGTCTTGATCACCATGGCCAATCACACCATCTTGATTCCAGGGTAAGTCACGGTAGGGTGTATTACTGCTCGTCCCCATATAAGGGTATTTCTTTATATCAAAATAAGGTGAATAGTCAAAGTCGGCGGGTGTATATAGACGTGTATTGCGTGGTATTAGCTCAACGCTATCATCATCGCCATGGCGACGAAAGAGTGGTCGAATCGGGTACTTAACTGAGTAAAAAGCATCAGCGATTAAGGTTGAGCAAACGGTTTTGGTTGCATCACTGGGTTTTCGTGTGAATAAGCTGGAGCGCCAGCGTCTCGGTAAAATGGTCCAAGGGAAAAGAAACCTTGCTAAATCAAATAGTTGCCGAGTGTGATACTGTGTGCCTAACTGACTAATTGCATAGTTGGTGACATTTTGTGCATCCTGAGCAGATAACGTTGATGGACGACAAATGCGCAGGTTATCTTTGGCATAATCATTGAGTGGCGTAACAATCATCCCTTTACCTAAAATACCTTCAATAAGTAATTGTTCATTAGGATCGCCGGAATAGTAAGGGGTGAGTTTTTCTCGATACGCTTCATTTTGAATATCATGTATTTTACCAACATAGAGTGCAGAATGAGTCCATCGGCTTTGAGTTACGACTCGAATAACATCTGATATACGTGTACGCCCTTCAACTAAGACAACGTCACCTGGGCGGATCCCATAAGTTAGCTTTTCAAAATCACAAATAGGAAAATCCGTGGGAGGGTCTTCATGATTGAGCCAGCTGGCGATGCGAGTTTTAATGGACATGCTCTTTAATCAACAAGGCGTATTAAAAAAGTGGCTGATGAATTTATTATAGCCTAATTCAGTTTACTCAGGGTTATTTAAAGCTGAGTTTAACCATTACTTTTTAATGAGAACTATTTGTTATCAAATGGCTTTGTGGGATAATCTTGGTTAAGGTTTAATATTCATTTAACTACTTAGTTTAGGTCACTTATGCCACTTGATAATTGGGATGATTTGTTTTTATTAGAGCAGCAACTTTCTGACGAAGAACGAATTGTTCGTGATACGGCTCGTTCTTATGCACAAGAGAAATTGATGCCTCGTATTCAAAAAGCCAATCGAGAAGAGTTCTTTGATACTAAAATCATGCAGGAAATGGGGGAGCTAGGTTTACTTGGTTCAACCATTAATGGCTATGGCTGTGCTGGAGTCAGTTATGTAGCTTATGGATTAGTTGCAAGAGAAGTTGAACGTGTCGATAGTGGCTACCGCTCGGCTTTAAGTGTTCAATCCAGTTTAGTGATGCATCCAATCAATGCTTATGGTAGTGAAGAGCAAAAACAAAAATATTTACCTAAACTAGCCACCGGAGAATGGATTGGTTGTTTTGGTTTAACTGAACCCGATAGTGGTTCTGATCCGGCAAGTATGCAAACTAAAGCAAAAAAAGTTGATGGCGGCTATTTGTTGACGGGCAATAAAATGTGGATTACTAATTCGCCAGTCGCCGATGTTTTTGTTGTTTGGGCAAAAAATGAGGCAGAGGATGATCGAATTTGTGGTTTTATTTTAGAAAAATCAATGAAGGGATTAAGTGCACCCAAAATAGAAGGAAAGTTTTCTTTACGAGCGTCCGACACGGGTGAAATTGTTATGCAGCAAGTTTTTGTGCCTGAAGAAAATATGTTTCCTGATATTCGAGGTTTAAAAGGACCGTTTGGTTGTTTAAATATGGCTCGCTATGGCATTGCTTGGGGTGCATTAGGTGCTGCTGAGTTTTGTTGGCATTCAGCTAGACAATATGGGTTAGATAGAAAACAATTTAACCGTCCATTAGCAGCTAATCAGTTGTATCAAAAAAAGCTTGCGGATATGCAAACTGAAATTTGTTTGGGTTTGCAAAGTGCTTTGCGGGTGGGTCAATTAATTGATGATAAAAACTTTCAACCAGAAATGATTTCATTGGTTAAACGAAACTCTTGTGGTAAAGCATTAGAGATTGCTCGTCATGCTCGTGATATGCATGGTGGCAATGGCATTAGTGATGAATTCCATATTATCCGACACATGATTAATTTAGAAACAGTTAATACTTATGAAGGAACCCATGATATCCACGCGCTGATCTTAGGTCGAGCACAAACAGGTATCCAGGCATTCAGTTAATACTCAATAGTTTCCAAATGTTACAAAATAGGATGAATTATTGCTTTAGTGACATATATCAGCTAATTGTTTATAAATAGTTGCTATTTTGTTACTTATTTACAAGCTATTGTATAAATTGAGTGATAAAATTTATTTATAAAGGAACCATATGGCTATAGTAATAGTCAATAGGAATTAAGGGCCATTAAGTTTTGTTCGTTAGTGGTTTTTAAAATTTTCTAGGCCAGTGTTTAGAACTTTGTAAATATGTAGCGTGTAAGCTAGCTTGTAGTGTTTAAGTTAATATGTAGTCTCTCAGTGTGTAAGTTTAAGTAGTGTAAGTGATGGTAAACGATGATAGTGAATATTTTGCTTAAAGGATTTGAACAGTTAAAGATGAAACGAATTTTAGTAGGATTGCTCCTGCTATGCTGCCTATTTAGTCTTAATACACAAGCACTTGTTGGGTCTGATACAAAAGCTGATGAAAAAACCGTTGAGTTGTCGGATATTTTTCCAGAGCCTAAGCATCATAAATCGAGTCGCTATATTGCTAGTTACATTAATGAATATCATTATAAAAAAGCTCGTTTAGATAATCAGCAATCTCTTCAAATCTTGGATGAGTATATAAAAATGCTTGATCCAAACAAGGCTTATTTTTTAGCTGAAGATATCAAAAGCTTTCAAAAATATGGCTATAACTTGGATGACTCGATTATTTCAGGTCAGTTAAAGTCGCCTTATGATATTTATAATATTTTTCAGCAACGTTGGTTAGAGCGAAATCAATTTGCTATTTCTCTGCTTGATAAAGAAACCAACTTTAAAGAAAAAGAAATGTTTTATTATGACCGCGAGGAAAAACCCTGGGCATTAACTATTGATGAAGTGAATGAGTATTGGCGAAAGAGTGTTAAAAACTCGGCACTTAATTTGATGGTTGCTGGTAAAACTTGGCAAGAAGCTAAAGATATTTTACTCATGCGTCACCGAGCGGCAATTAACAGAATTGCATCAACTAATAGTGAAGATGTTTTTAGCTATTTTATGAATGCTTATACTCGAGTGGTTGATCCTCATACCACTTATATGTCACCTCGTTCAGTCGAAGATTTTAACTCAAGAATGAGGCTGTCATTTGAAGGCATAGGTGCTTATTTGAGAACCGATGATGTTTATACCAAAATTGTTGATGTCATTACAGCTGGCCCAGCGGATAAAACTGGTCAGATAGAAAAGGGCGATAAAATAATTGCGATAGCTCAAGGTGATGAAGGCGAATTAGTTGATGTGGTTGGTTGGCGCTCAAAAGATGTGATTGACTTACTTCGAGGTAAATCAGGTAGTGTTGTTCGAATACAATTAGAGTCTGAAAATGCAGTTGCTGGAAAAACTAAAGTCGTTTCTATCGTTAGAGAAAAAATCAAGATGGAAGAGCAAGCGGCTAAGTCTGAAGTTATTGAGATTAAGCAAGAAGATAAAAGTTATCAAATAGGTGTGATTGACTTGCCATCTTTTTACGTTGATTTTCAAGCGCGTTATGAAGGCAAAAAAGATTATCGAAGTACGACTCGAGATGTTCGTCGTTTAATTAATGAAATGAAACAAGATAAAAATATTGATGCACTAGTCATTGATTTAAGAGCTAATGGTGGTGGTTCTTTAGATGAAGCGGCTAGTATGACAGGTTTGTTTATCGATCAGGGTCCGATTGTACAAGATAGAAATGGACGTGGGGATATTCAGGTTCTGTCCGATCGAGATAGAGGAACTGCGTGGGATGGCCCAATGGCAGTGTTAGTGAATTATGCCAGTGCATCGGCTTCCGAAATATTTGCTGGAGCCATTCAAGATTATGGGCGTGGTTTAATTGTTGGCGAACAAACGTTTGGTAAAGGTACTGTGCAACGTATTTTCGATTTGAATGATAGTTTAAGAGCTAAAAAGAACACTTATGGCTCATTAAAGTTAACCATTAATAAGTTTTATCGCGTTACAGGTGAAAGTACGCAAAAGCGTGGCGTGGTCCCAGATATTGCTTTTCCGAGCGCTTATCCAAGAGATGAGTTTGGTGAGCAAAGTTATGACTCAGCATTAAATTGGGATATGATAAAACCAATTGATTTCGAAAAAACCGGAGACTTCACACCTTTTTTAAGTTTACTTGAGCAAAATCATAAAAAGCGAATTGAAGATAATATGGAGTTTCAATTTATTAGGGATGATATTGAAACACTCGCAAAAACTCGAGAGCAGAAGGAATTAAGTTTAAACTTTGATGAACGTAAAGCGGAACTTGAAAAAGATAAAACTAAACGTCTTACAAGAGAAAATGCACGTAGAAAATTGCTAGGTGAAAAATTATTAACTGAAATTGATGAAGATACTGAATTAACAGAAGTTGATGATGCGAGGCTTTATGAAACGGCCAATATACTAACTGACTTTTTATTACTGAAAAAAAATAACAAACTCGTTAAACTAAACCAATAATAACTTCTAACTATTTGGCGATTGAATTGGATAAGCGTACAATCGTTAATCTAAAAGCTAATTTTAATAATTTAAAAGCATGAAAATATCTGAAATCCACCAGAAAAGTCTAATAACTGCTGTAAAAACACCTTTTGATAAAGAAGGTAAAATTGATATTAAAGCTTATGATTATCTTATTGAGCAACAAATTGAGTTTGGTGTTGATGGTCTAATCATTTGCGGAACAACAGGAGAAGGGCATTTACTCGATTGGAATGAGCACTTAATGTTAATTGAGCATGCCGTTAGAGAGTATGGTAATAGAATTTTTGTTGCTGGTAATACAGGTAGTAACAATACCAGAGAGTCAGTAAAAGCGACTAAAAAAGGTTTTGCTGCAGGAATGCATGCTTCCTTACAAATAAACCCTTATTATGGCAGGACTACCCAGCAGGGCATCGAAAGACATTTACAAGCAAGTATGGATGTTGGTCCTGTTATGGTATACAACGTTGCTGCTCGTACAGGCCAAGATATTAGCCCTGATGTTATTCGCCGTTTAGCAGAACATGAGAACTTTGTTGGTGTTAAAGAGTGTGCAGGTAACGAACGTATTGGACTTTATGAGTCTGAAGGTATTGCTTGTTGGTCGGGTAATGATGATCAATGTTTTGATGCGCGCCATAAATTTAACGGTCATGGTGTTGTATCGGTAGTTTCTAATCTTGTGCCTGGACTCATGCGAACTTTGATGGATAAAGCAGATGATTCATTAAATCAGTCGTTACAGCCTTTGATCAATTGGCTATTTTGTGAACCTAATCCAATGCCATTAAATACAGCTTTGGGCATGTTAGGCGCAATCGAGCCAGTATTTAGACTGCCTTATTTACCTTTAGATGAAGACAGACAAAAACAAGGTTTAAGTATTCTTAGTGAAATAAAGCGTGAGTATTTGCCAGGCAAAAAATTGGAATTGATAGTCGATAATTGTTTTGTCGTTATTTAAGCTTGAAATAACAACTTTCGCTAGTTGTATCATTAAGGGTTAAATAATGGCCCTGTTCGTTCCAATCGCTTAATACCTTTCGAGTAACATTTCGATTATTATTTAATGTGATTTTATGGCTGCCTTCTCGATGAGTGTGGCCATGAATGAGCCAGTCGCAATTTGTCTCAGTAAACCAATTTTTAACACTATTTGGGTTAACATCCATAATGGCATTGGTTTTTTGTTCTTGTGCATTCTTGCTATCATCTCTCAGTTTTTGAGCTATGCCCAAGCGTTGTTCAATCGTTTGATCCAAGAATTGATTTTGCCATTCAGAGCTTCTAACCATTTTTCTAAATGTTTGATATTCTGTATCATCGGTACACAGTGAATCGCCATGCATTAATCCAATGCTTTTGTTTTGCCATTGAATAAAATGGGGCTCTTCAATTAATTTTGCACCGACTGATTCAACGAATTTTTGTCCAAGTAGAAAATCACGATTACCATGAGCAATAAAAAGTTTGCCATGGTGTGCGGAATAATTTCTTAATTCAGAAATGACCGGTTGATTAAAGTCATTAATATAGTCATCGCCAATCCAAACCTCAAATAGATCGCCTAGAATATATAAGGTTTGGCTGGCTGGTGCGATTGTTTGCATATAATGCAAAAACAAATTAAGCAGATGAGGTTGTTCTTCACATAAATGCAAATCGGAGATAAAGTGAATGCTTTTAGTCATGAAGAATCAATCGTTTATCAATGAATCATATTGCTAATAAAAATGAGTAATACAGGTTACTCATCAATACTGACTTTTGTGATTTCGATGGACTCTAAAGGAACATCTTGCATACCTTCAGAAAAGCCTGTCTCGGCAGATTTGATTTGCTCAACCACTTCCATACCTTCGATGACTTCGCCAAATACAGCATAGCCCCAGCCTTGAGTGTTTTCTGCTGTGAAGTCTAAGAAATCATTGTCTTTAACATTAATAAAAAATTGTGAAGTTGCAGAATGTGGATCGGAAGTACGAGCCATAGCAATCGTTGCTGTTTTATTACTTAAACCATTGTTAGATTCACACTGAATAGGGCTAGACACAGCTTTTTGATTGAGTGACGCATCAAAACCACCACCCTGAATCATAAAGTTCTCAATTACTCGATGAAAGATAGTTCCCTCATAATGACCATTTTTAGCGTAATCTAAAAAATTTTTAACGGTTTCAGGGGCTTTTTCAGCATCAAGTTGAAGTTTAATATCACCAAAAGTTGTATGTAATGTAACCATTGCGAGGCTCTCTATTGTTAACCATGTGTTAAAGTTACGGCTATTTTAACTGATTCATTTTGTAAAACGAAGTAAAGATAAAGCCTTTCTATAATTTCAAGAGTGCTTCGCTCTTTTGTTAACTAGAGGACAGGGTTACAATAGGGTTTCTTGGGATATTAAGTCAGAAACATTAAAATAGAGATATTTAAAATACAGTGTTGTATTGCGAATAAAACAATTGAAAATTAAACTGGTTGAAATGCAAACCAATTGAAAAGAAAGCTTACTAGCTAATGGAGCTTAAGTAGTATGTTAAAAATTTATGATAGCTTGTCCCAAAAAAAGCAAGTATTTAAACCGATTGAGCCAGGTAAAATTGGTATGTATGTCTGTGGTATTACCGTTTACGATTATTGTCATATTGGCCATGCTCGAACCAGTATCGCTTTTGATACTATGGTAAGTTATTTTAGGTTTTTAGGTTATCAGGTGAAGTTTGTTCGTAACGTGACTGATATTGACGATAAAATCATTACACGTGCCAAGGAAAATAATGAAACTGTTGAACAACTTTCTAGTCGTTTCGAAAAAATCATGTTAGAAGATTTTGACTCGTTAGGAATTGCTCGACCTGATATTGAACCAAAAGCAACCGAGTCAATTAAAGAGATTATTGAGCTTGTCCAAACATTAGTTGAAAAAGGCTTTGCTTATCAAGGTAGTGATGGTGATGTTTATTATAATGTGCCTAATTACGATGACTACGGTAAGTTGAGTAAACAGAATCTTGAAGCGTTAAATCTTGGTGAAAGAATTGAAGTGGCATCCGATAAAAAAAGCCCAATGGATTTTGTACTATGGAAATTAGCTAAAGCTGGTGAACCCAGTTGGCCATCGCCTTGGGGAGAAGGACGTCCTGGTTGGCATATTGAGTGTTCGGCCATGTCTAAGAAATGCCTGGGTAAAAACTTTGATATTCATGGTGGTGGTTCTGATTTAAGTTTTCCTCATCATGAAAATGAAATCGCTCAATCAGAAGCGGCTAATGGTTGTGACTATGCTAATTTATGGATACATACAGGTATGGTGCAAGTTGATAAACAGAAAATGTCAAAATCATTAAATAACTTTTTTACCATTCGAGAAGTGTTGAAAAGTTACCGGCCAGAAACGCTACGTTATTTTCTAGTGTCGAGCCATTATCGTAGTCAAATTAGTTACAGCAAAGATAATCTTGATGCGGCTGATGCGAGTTTGCAAAGGTTGTATTTTAGTTTACAAGATCTAGATTTATCAGCTTGTAAAGATGAGTTCGATGAAAACAGCATCTATGTTAAAAATTTTAAAGTAGCGATGGATGATGATTTTAATACGGCTGAAGCTGTTTCAGTGTTATTTGAATTGGCCAAAGAAATTAATCGTTTAAAAACATCAGATCCCAAAGAGGCCAAGAGTTTAGCGACTATTTTAATTAAGCTAGGTGGCTTGTTGGGCTTACTAAAGAGTTCACCAGAAGCCTTCTTGAAGTCATCGGTAGATGTTAATGATGTCGATATTGAGCGAATTGAAGCACTTATTGTTGAACGAAATCAGGCGAGAGAGGATAAAAACTGGGCGAGAGCGGATGAAATTCGTGATGAGTTAGATTCAATGAATATCTTGTTACAAGATAAAGATGGGAAAACCCACTGGCGAAGATCGTAAAAGCTATTTACTTGACGATTTATCTGAATCTTATGTGACAAGTTGGTATAATGCCTTGTTTTTTTACTCTAGCTGAATGTTTTTTAAGCAAATTAGTTTATCAAATTCAGTATTTTATCGATTATTCAGTCATTTTGCTGGCAATCAACGTATAAGTAACAAAAGGTTTTTACATGAGTCGTACAGAGTCGTTTTCGAGAGAAGAGTTAATTACTTGTGGTAAGGGGGAGTTAATTTCTTCTTTAGGTCAGCCAATAGCTCGCTTGCCATTACCTAATATGCTAATGATTGATAGGATCGCACAAATTAGTGATGAGGGTGGAGAGTATGGTAAAGGCCAAGTCTTGGCTGAGCTTGATATTAACCCCGACCTTTGGTTTTTTAAGTGTCACTTTGAATCAGATCCAGTGATGCCTGGTTGTTTAGGTTTAGATGCACTTTGGCAATTATGTGGTTTCTATTTATCATGGGCAGGAAATCCTGGTAAAGGCCGAGCTTTAGGTGCTGGTGAAGTTAAATTTGTCGGGCAAGTTTTACCAACTGCTAAGTTAGTAAAATATGTGATTGATATTAGACGCGTCATGAAGAAAGGTTTAGCTCTGGTCATTGCTGATGCCAAAATGTTAGTTGATGATCGAGAAATTTATACAGCAAAAAATTTGCGTGTTGGTATGTTTGAATCAACGTCTGATTTTTAAAGAGAGTGTGATTTTAAAAGAGCATCCGATATTTAAAAGAATATCTGATATTAAAAGAACTTTTGATATTAAAAGAGAGTATTGGTTAGTTAGTGGTTGTTAAATAGTAGTTATTAATTAAATAGTCATTGTTATATCAATTAAATAACAAAATAAATTTCGCTTTTAAAGAGGAAATAAAATGAAACGAGTTGTGGTAACAGGAATGGGCATTGT
Source organism: uncultured Kangiellaceae bacterium (assembly GCA_964411875.1). Lineage (GTDB taxonomy): Bacteria > Pseudomonadota > Gammaproteobacteria > Enterobacterales > Kangiellaceae > Aliikangiella. Next base: position 15,498 of record CAYPMT010000003.1, on the reverse strand, counting down.
ATCCTGTTTAGGTAATGATATTGATAGTGTGGCAGATTCACTTAAGCAAGGCCGTTCTGGCATTCGTTTTATGGAAGAGTATGAAAAGCTAGGAATGCGTAGCCATGTTGCAGGCCGTCCAGATATTAACCCTGCCGATCATATTGATAGAAAAGTATTACGTTTTATGGGTGATGCTTCGGCTTATTCTTATATTTCGATGTCTCAAGCTATTGAAGATGCCGGTTTAACCGAGGAGCAGGTTTCTAATCCAAGAACAGGTTTGATTATTGGCTCTGGCGGGGCTTCACCCCATCATCAAGCAACGGCTATTGATACCTTTTCTGCTAAAGGGTTAAAACGTGTTGGGCCTTATGCGGTTCCTCGTACTATGGCAAGTACAACGTCAGCTTGTTTAGCAACACCTTTTAAAATAAAAGGGGTCAACTATAGTATTTCGTCCGCTTGTGCGACAAGCGCTCATTGTATTGGTAATGCTTACGAGCAGATCCAATTTGGCAAACAAGATATTATCTTTGCCGGTGGAGGTGAAGAAGAAGAATGGCGTTTAACCGTACTTTTTGATGCCATGGGTGCTTTGTCATCAAAATATAATGATACACCTGAACTAGCTTCTAGACCTTATGATGCAACTCGAGATGGTTTTGTTATTTCATCGGGTGGTGGTACTTTAGTATTAGAAGAGTTAGAACATGCTAAGGCAAGAGGTGCAAAAATTTATGCTGAAGTCGTTGGTTATGGTGCGACTTCTGATGGTTACGATATGGTTGCTCCTTCGGGTGAAGGCGCTGTTCGTTGCATGCAGCAAGCTTTGGCAACAACTAACGGTAAAATTGATTATATTAATGCCCATGGAACGAGTACGCCTGTTGGAGACACTGCTGAGCTGAATGCGATTAAAGAAGTTTTCGCTAATGATATCCCTAAAATTTCTTCAACTAAGTCATTGTCTGGTCACTCATTGGGAGCAACTAGTGCACATGAAGCCATTTATAGTTTAATTATGATGGACAGAGATTTTATTTCTGGCTCAATCAATATTAATGAAATGGATCCTGAAGCGGTAGGTATGCCGATAGTCACTAAAACTGAAGAAGTTTCATTCAACCGAGTGTTATCGAATAGTTTTGGCTTTGGTGGGACTAATGCAAGCTTAGTTTTTGAAAAGTATTCTGGTTAATCTCTGAGTGTCAATAAGCTTTTAAAGAAGAAATAATTTTCGATTTATTGGCACTTGGGTTTTTGAGCACTTCGAATTTTGATATTAGCTAGCAAGGAGTTGCTAGTGAATTTTTTTAGAGTAGGGATGCCTTTCTCAAGTTTATCTTTCCTGGACTATCTTTCTCTAAAAGTGATTCGACCTTTAGTTAAATCATAAGGCGTCATTTCTACAGTGACTTTATCGCCGGTTAAAATTCGAATATAATTTTTTCTCATTTTGCCAGAAATATGAGCAGTGATAACATGGCCGTTCTCAAGCTCTACACGAAACATGGTGTTGGGTAGAGTTTCTAATACAGTGCCTTCTAATTCAATACAATCTTCTTTTGCCATAACTTATTAAGTTTCTCTGATCTTCTCTTCTATTACTAGAATTAGGTTAAATTTTGCGCGTAATGATGCCTGAAATTACGGTAATAAGCAAAGTGTTTATGAAAGAAATTTGCAGGCAAACATGGGATGAGATTAGTTCAGCTGAGTCCAACGTTTATTAATAAAGCACTGTATGGGGCGATATTGACTTTTATAGGTCATTTTTTGACATTCTTTAATCCAATAACCTAAATACAAATAGTCTAGTTTGTCATTTTTGGTTAACTCTATTAAATAAAGAATAGCCATTTTCCCTAAACTATATTTTTCATAGCTAGAGTCAAAATAAGTATAAACGGCTGAAAGGCCACTATCGACTTTATCAAACACAGCTGTTGCAACCAGTCGGTTGTCTGCCAAGCAAATAAAATTTAAAAAATAACAATCAATCCATTCGCATAATAAGAACTCTCTGAATTGCTTTTCGCTAGTTGGATACATATCACTATCTTTATGTCTTTGCTTGATATAGTTTTGAAAAAGTTCAAAATTTTCCTGTGAATAATTAGCCGGTTTTACTTCAAATCTAAATTGGTTCATTCTGTTTAAACAGCGCTTTTGAGAGCGACTAGCTTGAAATTGCTCAACGGGTATTCGAACGGAAATACAAGCCTGACAATTATCACAGTAGGGTAGATATATTTGTTCTCCACTACGACGTAGCCCTTGTTTAATTAACCCCGAATAAACTTGTGGATTAACTTCAACTTCAGGTGAAAGAAAAAGTGTTTTCGCCGTTTTATTTTCTAAATAAGGGCAGGGGTGCTCAGGTGTTAGTAAAAAAGGAATTTTTTGTGATTGAGTTGATTGAGACATGATTCTAATTTTTTATAAGTATAAATCTATATTTCTTTTTCAGTTAAAAGAAGCGACTGCCAATCTAAAGATTTCTTTTGCCAAATGCTTGATTCATTATTGGTTGAGCAGTTTTGTTTTAATATTTCAAGATAATCTTCTCGACTAATATTAGCTGCACCCAATGACATTAAGTGAGGGTTTTCAATTTGACAGTCCAGTAACGTATAAGCTTGTTTTTTTAGATAACTAATTAAACAACTTAAGGCAATTTTAGAGCCATTAGAAATCGAGCTAAACATGGACTCGCCACAAAATATTTTATTGACTGCTACACCATAAATGCCGCCAACCAGCTTTTCATTTTGCCAAACTTCGACTGAGTGAGCGTGGCCTTGTTGATGAAGCGCGCTATAAGCTTCGAACATCTCTTCATTTATCCAAGTGCCAGGGTCATCATTTCTAGGTAGTGAACACTGTTGAATAACCTGCTCAAAATCTTTGTTAAGCGAAATTTTTAGTTGGTTATTTTTTAATGTTTTAATAACACTTTTATGGGTTTTAAATTCATTAATAACAAAAACAGTTCGGGGATCAGGTGACCACCAAAGAATGGGATCATCAGCAGAATACCAAGGAAATATCCCATTCGAGTAGGCATCTAATAATCGACTAACAGATAAGTCAGCGCCGGCAGCAAGTAAGCCATTAGGTTCATCTAAGGCCTCACTAATTGCTGGGAATGGCGCATTTTTAACAAGATAAGGAAGCATGCTACACATGATAGCACTAAAAAAGTTCGAATTAAAAAGGTTAAACTAAATAACCAGCTTTCTAATTTTCAAAACTCATTTCTGCTATATCACTTTCAACAATTAGATTGCCAGCGGTTTTCTCCTGAATTTCTTCAACAGAAACCCCGGGCGCATGTTCAAGCAAATGAAAAGCACCATCTTTAATTTCCATTACAGCTAAATCAGTAACCACTTTTTTAATACAGTTGACGCCAGTTAAAGGCAGTGTGCATTTTTCTAAAAGTTTTGAGTTGCCACGTTTATCAGCGTGTGTCATAGTCACAATAATATTTTGAGCCCCTGCGACTAAATCCATTGCACCACCCATTCCCTTAACCAATTTTCCTGGGATCATATAAGAAGCAATATTACCTTGTTGATCCACTTCAAAAGCGCCGAGTACGGTTAAGTCAACATGACCGCCACGGATCATGGCAAAACTTTCTGCTGAAGAAAAGATCGATGCGCCAGCAGCTGCAGTAACAGTTTCTTTACCGGCATTAATCATATCGGCATCCACTTGATCTTCTGTTGGATAAGGGCCCATGCCTAGCAAGCCGTTTTCTGATTGCAGCATCACTTCAATATCTTGTGGGACATAATTAGCCACAAGAGTAGGAATGCCAATACCTAAATTAACGTAGTAACCATCTTTTAACTCTTGCGCAACGCGCATAGCAATTTGTTCGCGTGTTAATGACATAACTGCTCCTAATTTTATTTTGCTAAGGTTAATCGTTCGATGCGTTTTTCAAAGTTACCTTGAATTAAACGGCTTACATAAATACCTGGGGTATGAATTTCTGTTGGGGCAAGTTCACCAACCTCAACAATTTCCTCAGCTTCAACAACGGTAATTTTTCCTGCGGTTGCTGCCATAGGGTTAAAATTCATGGCAGTATCACGAAAAACTAAATTACCCATTTTGTCAGCTTTCCAAGCTCGGACAATAGCAAAGTCACCAACAATTGATTCTTCAAGAATATAATTGCGGCCATTAAATTGACGAGATTCTTTACCTTCTGCAACCGGTGTACCATATCCTGTCGCCGTATAAAAAGCGGGAATGCCAGCTCCTCCGGCGCGCATTTTTTCAGCTAAAGTACCTTGAGGTGTTAATTCAACTTCAAGTTCTTCGGCTAATAATTGGCGTTCAAATTCAGCGTTTTCACCTACATAAGAAGAAACCATTTTACGAATTTGCTTTTTTTGCAAAAGCAAGCCTAAACCAAAATCATCAACGCCACAGTTATTTGAAACAATGGTTAAATCTTTAGTCCCCATATTTTGTATCTGTGCAATTAAACCTTCGGGTATACCACAAAGCCCAAAGCCGCCTGCAATAATTGTCATGCCGTCTTTTAAATCGGACATGGCTTCTTCATATGAGGATACAACTTTATTAAAACCACCCATAAATTTATTACTCCGGTTAGTTTATTTATTTTGTAGGTTTTTTACTTAAAACTGCTTGAGCTACTTTGGAGTGGTTATGTCGATTTAAATAACGACTAATATAATCACCAGCTTTAATCAGCTTATCCAAATTAATACCTGTTTTTACACCCAAGCCATTTAGCATGTAAACTAAATCTTCCGTTGAAACATTGCCAGAAGCGCCTGCTGCATAAGGGCAGCCACCTAAGCCGGCAATAGAGGAGTCGATATTTTCAACACCTATTTCTAGCGCGGCGTATATATTAGCTAAAGCTTGGCCATATGTATCGTGAAAATGAATAGATAGCTGTGAAATAGGAACTAAATTTTTGATGCTTTCTATCAAAGATTTCGTATTTCCAGGTGTACCAACACCAATGGTGTCGCCTAAAGAAATTTCATAACTCCCCATATCATAAAGTCGGCAAGCAACCTCAATAACTTTTTCAGCTTTTATTTTACCTTCATAGGGGCAGCCTAACACACAAGAAATATAGCTTCTTACGGGAACTTTTTTTACTTTAGCTGCAGCAAATAAAGGTTCAAAACGTTTAAGGCTTTCATCTATCGAGCAGTTAATATTCTTCTGACAAAAGCTTTCAGAGGCTGCGGTAAATACAGCGACTTCTTTTGCACCAGCTAAAAGGGCATTTTCGAAACCTTTTAAATTAGGTGTTAGCACAGGAAAATTTAAATTTGACTGATTTTCATATTTTTTCGCAATTTGTTGCATTAAGCTTTGATGATCAGCCATTTGTGGTACCCATTTGGGTGAAACAAAACTGGTTGCTTCGATCACTGATAGGCCACTTTCAACAAGTTGTTGAATTAAATTCAGTTTGATATCAATTGGAACCGTTTGAGGCTCATTCTGCAAACCATCTCTTAAACCAACTTCAACAATTTTTACTTTATCTTTTATCATAGCTTTTGATTAAAGTTACTTTAGCCTGTTAATCTTGTTGTTCTTCGAAGCTAATTAGCTCTACGGTATCATCGACTAAATCACCGATGTTATAAAGAACTTGTTGAACAATGAGGTTTTTATGGGCTTTAATGGTATGTTCCATTTTCATTGCTTCAATAATTATTAGTGGTTGGCCTTTCTCTACATAATCGCCATCATCAACTAATATATCAATAATGGCTCCAGGCATAGGTGAGGTTAAATTAGTATTTAATGTGGTATGAACAATGGGTTGCGATTGATCTTTAATTTCAAATAACCAACTATGTGCAGATTTAAATAAAATTAATTGATTGTCTATTTGCACAAAGTCTATTGAGATTAAACGACCATTAAAGCTCATTTTTAATTGATTATTTTCTATAGAACCATGAGTAAGATATTCTTTGTTATTGACCTCAAATAAAAAACCATTAGGTTTTACATGTTCACTAAAGTGAGCAACAATTTTATGATTGATAGCTTGCTGAGAAAACTCGATCAAATGAAAGTTATCTTCATTAAGTCGCCAGCCAGAGGTTTTTTGCCAAGGCGAGTAGGGGTCATTAGGGTCAATAGTATTGGCTTGCGATTGTTTTAACATGATTAAAAGAGCAACGGCAACGATTAGTTCATCCTCAGGCTGTTCAGGCGATAGCGTTAGTTCGTCACCATACTTATTTAAAAAGTTTGTGTCGATATCGGCATTAATAAAAGCATCATGGCTAGCCAATTGATGAAGAAAATTAATGTTATTAGTTAAACCCGCTATATGAAAATTCGTTAACGCGCCTCTTAAACGTGAGAGAGCTGAACCACGGCTTTTATCCCAAACGATTAACTTAGCTATCATGGGATCATAATAAATACTAACTTCATCGTTAGAAACAATGCCTGAATCAACTCGGATATGCTGGCTTTCTTTGGGGAATTTTATGTGAGTGATTTTTCCTGTTGAAGGTAGAAAGTCATTTAACGGATCTTCGGCATAGATTCTGACTTCAAAAGCATGTCCATTAATGGATAATTCTGATTGAGTCAGTGGTAGGGCTTGGTTATTAGCGACAATAATTTGCCATTCAACTAAATCAATACCAGTGATTTTTTCAGTGACAGGGTGTTCAACCTGCAGACGAGTATTCATTTCCATAAAGTAAAACGAGCCGTCAGAATCAAGTAAAAACTCAACTGTACCCGCACCATGATAATCAATTGCTTTAGCGGCTTTAATGGCTATTTGACCCATTTTTTCACGAGTCTCTTGTGATAAGCCCGGCGCAGGCGCTTCTTCTATAATTTTCTGATGGCGTCTTTGTACACTACAGTCACGCTCAAATAAATAAAGATCATTTCCATGCTTGTCGCAGAAAACTTGAATTTCAACATGACGAGGTTGAGTCAGGTATTTTTCTAACAATACACTGTCATCGCCAAATGAGGCTAAAGCCTCTCGTTTACAAGAGCTAAGCATGTCTAAAAAATCAGCGCTATTTTCAACAATACGCATACCTTTTCCACCACCGCCTGCATTGGCTTTAATTAATACTGGGTAGCCAATTTTGTCAGCGTTTTGTTTTAATAAATTGGGAGATTGTTCTTTGCCATGATAGCCAGGAACTAATGGAACGCCTGCTTTATCCATAATTGTTTTTGCTTGATCTTTAGAACCCATCGCTTGTATTGATGAGGCGCATGGACCAATAAAAATAAAATTATTTTCTTCACAGAGCTTGGCAAACTCAGCATTTTCAGATAAAAAACCATAGCCGGGATGAATCGCATCAGCATGACACTTTTTTGCGATCTCAATAATAGTTTGGCTATTTAAATAGCTCTCATTAGCTGGCGAGGGACCAATGTAATAAGCTTCGTCAGCTAATTTAACATGCTGAGCACTTTTATCAGCATCGGAAAAAACCGCAATACAATCTATGCCCATACGTTTTGCCGTACGCATAATCCGACAGGCAATTTCACCACGATTAGCAATAAGAATTCGATTGATCATGATGGGATTAGCTGAGACATGAGCCGTAGGGACATATGACATAGAGAGTAGCCTTTAGTGTTTATTCCAATTAGCAGAACGTTTTTCTAAAAAAGCTTTTATGCCTTCTTGAGCTTCTTCAGAAACACGAACTTCTGAAATCATTTGTGCCGTTTTTTGTATGAGTGCTTCATCAATGGGTTTGTTTTCAACTTGGGCAATAAGTTCTTTTGATTTTTGTATTGCTTGAGGTGCATTTGTTACTAACTGACTTAAATAGTCGTTAGCTTTTTGTTGTAACTCATTGCTGGCAAAAACCTCATGAATCAATTGTATTTGTTTAGCTTTTGTCGCATCAAATAGCTCGCCACTGGCAAAGTAACGACGGCTATGGCGCGCTCCAATGGTTTTAATGATATAAGGACTAATGACTGCGGGAATCAAACCAAGCTTAACTTCTGAAAAACAAAATTTAGCTTGTTCACTGGCCAGGACAATATCACAACAGGCAATTAGTCCAACACCGCCGCCAAAAGCATTGCCTTGTACAATAGCGAGGGTTAATTTTTTACAGCTATACAGAGTATGCATTAACTGGGCTAATTGCATCGCATCTTGATAGTTTTGTTCTTGGTTATAATTGGCGCTGCGTTTCATCCAGTTAAGATCAGCGCCAGCGGAAAAGCTTTTTCCTGCTGCGGCTAAAACAATAATTTGAACACTTGAATCTTGCTCAAGCTTTTTAATTGCTAGGGTTAGTTGTTCAATATACTTATCATCAAATGCATTGTGTACTTCAATACGATTAAGAGTGATTTTACCTAACCCATTGGCTGTTTTTTCAATAATAAGATTTTTTTCTGACATAATTGTTTTCTGTGATTTCTATTGTTTGCGAATTCGCTATTGTTTACAAATTCCTGAGTTATACCCTAGACCGAGTCTATTCAAACGGGTTGTTTAAATTTATGTTAACCCTAACAGTATTTTGATTCCATTTAATGTGCAGTAATTGATTACATTCGAAACAAGCCAAACTTAGTTTCTTCAAGCGGGGCATTTAAACTAGCCGATAATCCTAATCCAAGAACTTGTCTTGTATCAGCAGGGTCAATGATGCCATCATCCCATAAACGCGCACTGGCATAATAAGGATGTCCTTGTTCTTCATACATTTCTTGAATTGGGGTTTTAAACTTTTCTTCTTCTTGTTGGCTCCACTCGACGCCTTTAAGTTTATAGTTGTCTCGTTTTACTTGGGCTAAAACATTAGCCGCTTGTTCACCACCCATGACTGAAATACGAGCATTAGGCCACATCCATAAAAAGTTAGGACTATAAGCTCGTCCGCACATGCCATAATTACCTGCACCAAAGCTGCCACCAATAATAATAGTAAATTTAGGGACTTTGGCACAAGCGACAGCCGTGACCATTTTTGCACCATTTTTGGCAATGCCGCTATTTTCATATTTTTTACCAACCATAAAGCCGGTTATGTTTTGTAAAAAGACTAGAGGAATATTTCTTTGACAGCAAAGCTCAATAAAATGTGCACCCTTTAACGCTGACTCTGAAAATAAAATGCCATTGTTTGCAATAATGCCGACAGGATAACCCGAAATCCGAGCAAAGCCACAAACTAAACTACTACCATAAAGAGCTTTAAATTCGTCAAATTCACTGGCATCAACAATGCGAGTAATAACTTCATGAACATCAAAAGGCTTGCGTGAGTCAGTAGGGATCACACCATAAATTTCTTCTTTAGGATAGAGTGGTTCTTGTGGTGGTTGAATATCCCAAGGTTGTTGTTTTTGACGATTTAAGCGCGCGATAATATTTCTTGTTTGATTTAAGGCTGATTCATCATCCTGTGCATAGTGATCAGTAACACCTGAAATCTTACAGTGAACATCAGCACCACCAAGCTCTTCGGCAGAAACTTCTTCACCCGTTGCGGCTTTAACTAATGGTGGACCAGCTAAAAAAATAGTGCCTTGTTCTTTAACGATAATACTTTCATCAGCCATTGCAGGAACATAAGCGCCGCCAGCGGTACAGCTTCCCATGACCACAGCAATTTGTGGAATAGCCTTGGCAGACATATTAGCTTGATTGAAAAAAATTCGTCCGAAGTGATCGCGATCAGGAAAAACTTGATCTTGCTGGGGTAGGTTCGCGCCGCCTGAGTCGACTAAGTAAATACAGGGTAGGTGATTTTTCTCTGCAATTTCTTGTGCACGTAAATGCTTTTTAATGGTTTCCGGGAAATAAGTACCACCCTTAACCGTGGCATCATTGACAACAATAACACATTCTTTGCCATTAACGCGGCCAATGCCTGTCACTATTCCTGCACAGGGAACTTGGTTGTCATATAATCCATAGGCTGCAAATTGTGAGAATTCTAAAAAGGGTGAACCAACATCAAGCAATTTTCTAATTCTATCTCTGGGTAATAACTTGCCTCTTGCTGTATGTTTTTCCTGTCGGCTTTTGCCCCCACCTTGTTTAATTACTGATACTTTATCGTGTAAGTCATCAACTAATGACTGCATTTTCTCAGCATTGTTGAGAAATTCTTGATCATATGAATTGAGCTTACTAGTTATAATTGGCATCGACTATTTCACCTGAGTTATTTTAATAGTGTATTCTTTTTACTCATTGATTAATGCTCGACTGATCAATAGTTTTTGTATTTCACTAGTACCTTCATAAATTTGGCAAACCCGTACATCGCGATAGTAGCGTTCGACTGGAAACTCATTTGAATAACCGTAACCACCAAAAACTTGAATGGCGTCAGAGCAAATTTTTTCGGCAACTTCTGAAGCAAAAAGTTTTGCCATGGATGCTTCTTTTAAACAAGGCTGTTGATTATCTTTTAATAGTGCCGCTTTATGAACTAACGCTCTTGCGGCTTCAAGTTGAGTTGCCATTTCGGCTAATTTAAAACCAATCGCTTGATGTTGATGAAGCTCTTTATCAAAAGCATGACGTTCTTTAGAATAATTAATGGCCGCTTCTAAGGCCGCTCTGGCAATACCAACGCATTGAGCGGAAATGCCAATGCGTCCACCTTCTAAACCAGATAGCGCAATTTTATAGCCTTGGCCTAATTCACCAAGCAGGTTTTCTTCTGGAATAGTGCAGTTATCAAAAAGAATTTGTGCGGTATCCGATGCTTTTTGTCCCATTTTTTCTTCTAAACTGGTTACTTGATAGCCTGGAGTATCTGTCGGTACAATAAATGCCGAAATGCCTCTTTTACCAGCGCTGGGATCAGTCACTGCAAAGACAATGGCAATATCGGCATTTTGACCAGAAGTGATAAATTGTTTAGTACCATTAAGAATATAATGATTATCTTGTTTAACGGCTTTGGTATGTAAGTCAGAGGCATCTGAGCCTGCATGAGGTTCTGTTAAACAAAAAGCGGCTAACTGTGAACCACTAGCTAAGGGTTTAAGAAATTTTTCTTTTTGTTGGTCACTGCCAAAATTTAAAATAGGCATACAACCAACAGAATTAGTGACACTAATGATGGTTGAACAAGCAGCATCACCCACAGCAATTTCTTCTAAAACTAAAGCCGCAGAAAAATAACCGATATCACTACCATGCCATTTTTCTGGAACTAACATGCCATAAAAACCTAATTCACCAAGGCCTTGTAATGCTTCTTTAGGAAAGCTTTTATTACGATCCCATTCGGCAGAAAAGGGCGCGATTTTTTCTGCCACGTATTGATGAGCAGCCTCTTTAATCATATTTTGTTCTTGGGTGAGTAACATGATTTTTTCCAATTAGTGTTTATATATCAGTATTTATAAGTATCAGGTTTTATAAATAGTCATGTTTATAAATGTTAGGATTTATAAGCCAATGTTATAAGCATTAAATAATTTCGATAGCCATTGCAGTTGCTTCACCACCACCAATACAAAGAGAGGCAATGCCACGCTGTTTGGCTTGTTTCTTTAATGCAGCAATTAAGGTTACCAGAATACGTGCACCGCTAGCGCCAATCGGATGACCTAAAGCACAAGCGCCACCATTGACATTAACTTTTTCAATATCGAGCTCAAGTTCTTTGACAGCCGCCATAGTCACCACGGCAAATGCTTCGTTAATTTCAAATAAATCGACATCACTTTTTGACCAGTTAATTTTAGTTAATAAGTTTTTAATGGCATCAACTGGGGCAATAGTAAACTCTGCTGGTTGACGAGCATGAGTGGTATGACCAATAATTTTGGCTAAGGGTTTTAGGCTTCGCTTTTCTGCTTCAGATTGTTTCATTAAAAGGAGTGCAGCAGCACCGTCGGAAATTGAACTTGCATTGGCTGCTGTAATCGTACCATCTTTTTTGAAAGCAGGGCGCAAGTGGGGAACTTTATCTGGGCGAGCTTTTAATGGTTGTTCATCGTTTTCAACCACAAGGGTTGCTTTACGGCTTTGAATAGTAACAGGCGCAATTTCATCACTAAAACCACCTTGCTCAATGGCTTGTTTAGCTCGAGACAAGGATGTTATGGCAAATTCATCTTGTTGCTCTCGTGTAAAATTATAACGTTCGGCACAATCTTCGGCATAGAATCCCATAGCCTTACCTTCATAAGCATCCTCTAAGCCATCGAAAGCCATATGGTCGATCAGCTGGTCATGGCCAAAACGATAACCGGAACGCGCTTTAAGCAGCATATGAGGCGCATTACTCATACTCTCCATACCGCCGGCTAACATTGCTGGGCCGCTTCCTGCGATTAATAAATCATGAGCTAACATAACGGCTTTCATGCCAGAGCCACAGACTTTATTAATGGTTGTACAATTAGTTGATAGTGGGAGATCGGCACCTAAAGCGGCTTGTCTAGCGGGTGCTTGTCCTAAACCTGCAGGTAAAACACAACCCATAATAACTTCGTCAATTATTTCAGAATCAATGTTTGCTTTTTCAAGTGCTGATTGAATCGCAATGGAACCAAGTTCAGTTGCTTTTAAACTGGATAGTTCTCCCATAAAGCCACCTAAAGGCGTTCGAGCCATACTAACGATAACAATAGGGTCTTGAGTAGTTTGGCTTTGACTATTTTGGTTTTGACTAGTCTGATTTGGAGTCGTCTGATCTGACATAAGTAGTTCCTAATTTTATAATGAGTTATAGTTTATCTAACTATAAAAATATTAACAGCTTAATTAAATGAAATGGCTTAAATAAAACTAAAGCGCGTTAGGCGCTTTGTTTAAATAATTCCCGACCAATTAACATACGTCGAATTTCGGAAGTGCCTGCACCAATTTCATAGAGCTTAGCATCTCTAAGAAGGCGGCCTGTAGCAAACTCATTAATATAACCATTACCGCCTAAACATTGAATAGCATCAAGTGCCATTTGAGTGGCTCTTTCTGAAGCATATAAAATCGCACCGGCAGCATCCTGACGAGTTATTTCTCCGCGATCGGCTGCTTGAGCAACACAATAAACATAAGAGCGAGAAGCATTCATATTAGTATACATATCAGCAAGTTTTGCTTGCATCAATTGAAACTCACCAATAGCCTGACCAAACTGTTTGCGTTCATGCACATAGGGTAGAACAATATCCATGCAAGCTTGCATAATGCCAATAGGCCCACCGGATAAAACAACACGCTCATAGTCTAAACCACTCATCAGAACAGCAATACCTTGATTAATTCCACCAAGAATATTTTCTTTAGGAACCCGGCAGTTTTCAAAAACTAATTCACACGTGTTAGAGCCTCGCATGCCTAACTTATCAAGTTTTTGTGCGGTAGAAAAACCATCAAAACTTTTTTCAATAATGAAAGCGGTTATTCCTTTTGAGCCTGCTTGACGATCTGTTTTGGCATAAACAATTAAAACATCAGCATCAGGACCATTAGTGATCCACATTTTATTCCCATTGATTAGATAATGATCACCTTGTTCATCCGCTTTGAGTTTTAAACTAACAACATCAGAGCCAGCATTAGGCTCGCTCATAGCAAGAGCACCAACATACTCACCGCTGCACAGTTTCGGCAGGTACTTCATTTTTTGTTGATGAGAGGCATTTTTTCGTAATTGATTTAAGCAAAGATTAGAATGAGCGCCATAACTCAAACCAATACTAGCGGAAGCTCGACTAATCTCCTCCATAGCAACGACATGATCAAGATAACCCAAGCCAGAACCGCCATATTCCTCTTCAACCGTAATACCAAGCAACCCCATATCACCAAACTTTTTCCATAAATGATTGGGAAAGGCATTATCCTCATCGGCTTTCTGGGCAATAGGCTGGATTTCTTTATCAGAAAAAGTGCGTACAGAATCTTGCAGCATATCTGTCGTTTCACCCAGATTAAAATTAAGATTAGGTTGCATGGTTTTTGTCCTATCAGAATTAAGGTTTAATCCTCTTTTCTAGTTTAGTTAATTCTTGTAACATTAACTTAATATCTTCTTGTTGGCGATGAAGTGCAGCACGTCTTTCTTGGACCTTTGTTATTAATAGCTCGTTTTGTTTTTTTCTGCCGCTAGGTAAGTCATACATAGCAATTATTTCACCAATCTCATCCAAGGAAAAACCAATCCGTTTACCCCGTATAATGAGTTGTAAGCGAACATAATCGCGATGATGGTATATTCGCTGAGTTCCCTGCCTTTCAGGAGAAAGTAGGTTTTTATCTTCGTAATGGCGGATCGCCCTTGGCGTTATATTAAACTCCTGGGCTAGTTTGGTAATTGAGTAATGCTGATTATCTTTCATGGACACAATTATAGTGTACATTAACGTTAACGTAAAGCGGGCTGGTTAATGAAAAGCCTCTGGTCGGAGGAGAATAGAGGATTAAACAGTTATAAAACTGAGATATTGGGCTGAGTAGGAAGTATGACTTAATTGTTGTAGGATATTTTCTATAAGTAGAGTGTCTGATATTATATTCGCGGGCTCGTTATTTTCGCACATGGTGCTCCTGGTGGAATATCGTTATCCCCTAAAGCGGGTGATAATATTACTTCTGAGCTGTTAATGATAAAAGGTCTGTTTGATTTTTCAAACTTAGGAAAAGGGTGTGTTATTGATATAAGATCATGTAATTCTGGAACAGTTGATGGTAATACATCTTCTATAGCGAAAGCTTTTCATTTAGGTACAGGAATGACAACAATAGGTTATCCAACGCCAAGTCCACACACTACAGGGCTTAATTTTAGTTCAACAAATTCACCTTATAACCCTAGTCCAGGAGAGTTAACAAATCCTAAAGGGCCTTTATATTTAGTTCCAATGAAAGGTTCTCAATTTGCTCCAGTTACTTATTCAGGTGGAAATTAAGATGAAAAATTTAGTACTACTTATTTTATTTATATCTCCTTTTATTTCATGTGGTTCTGCGAAGGTTGAAACTAGACAAATTGGGCGAGTGGATACTGATTACTTTTGTAATCATTTAGGAGATATTAAATACATACCATTAAAAGCAGGCTTGGTTAATGATCCGGTTTATAATGGTATAATTGCTAGCGGTGCAAAGTCGCTTGATTGTTTGGTAGACAAACTAGATGATGATGAGACAGTGACTAGCCCTATTAAACATGTAGGGTTTGCAGAAAAGGTAACGATTGGGGAAATTGCTCACATCCTATTGGGTAAATTAATTCAGCTACCTGAATGGTCGCATTCGTTTCGTTCGGAGATATATTCGGAAAAAAAGAAAATCAAGCTCAAATTAAGGCAATGGTTATCTGATAATAGAATGCAGTTGAAGTCACCTAGTTATCAAGCTGAATGTATATTTGCTGAGCATAGTTACAAAATAGATGATAATTGTTATTCAACTCTTAAAGGCATGTAAATAACTAGAACATAGAAATAAAAATGGACAGTCTACTTATAGAAAGTTAAAAAGGCGTTGCTTTGGGGTAA
>CAYPMT010000002.1:33960-61427 GCA_964411875.1 uncultured Kangiellaceae bacterium | reverse complement strand
CCCATAGCGGGTCGACCGGCAACAATAATTAAGTCAGATTTTTGCAAACCATTAGTTTTTTTATCTAAATCAGCAAACCCTGTCGATAACCCGGTGATTCCACCTTTTGATTCAACCGCAAACTGAATGCGATCAAGTGTTTCTCCCAGAAAGTCTGAAGCAGGTTTCAAGCCCGCATTAACATTTTCTCGCTTTTCAGCAATTTTAAAAACTTTTGATTCAGCAACATCAAGCAGCTCATCTGATTTACGCCCCTTGGGGAAATAAGCCGCATCGGCTATCGAGTTAGACACCGCTATCATTTCTCGTAAAACAGCCCTCTCTCTAACAATATCGGCATAGGCCATAATATTCGATGCACTAGGCGTATTTTTGGCTAAATCGGCAATGTAGGCTAAACCACCTATCTCATCAGCTTCACCCTCTTGCTCAAGAAATTCGTGTAGAGTAACGACATCAATCGGCCGATTATTTTCAGCTAAAAAGCGCAGAGCTCGAAAGATAAGTCGATGATCTTTACGGTAAAAGTCATCTTCAACCAAACGTTCAGATACTTTTTCCCAAGCATCATTATCTAACAACAAGCCGCCAAGAACCGATTGCTCTGCTTCAAGAGAGTTCGGTGGCATTTTTACACTGCTAACTTGCTGATCTTCCAACATTTATTTTTAATAGTCATTTATTATTTAAGAAGACACTCCATAGACTGGAGCAAAAACACCCTGATATTAAACTAATAGCAGGGTGTTTTATTCTGTCACTTGCACCTGATGAAAGCAATGCAAATATTTAAAGCAAGATTATTGTCAACTATTCAGAGTCGGCAGCAATAATCAGCTTAAGTGTTGCATCAACATCAGTATGTAGATGAATAGCAATATCAAACTCACCGGTATGACGGATAACACCATTCGGCAAACGAACCTCATGCTTTTCAAGCGCAATACCTTTGGCAGAAACTGAATCAGCAATATCCTTTGTTCCAACAGAACCAAAAAGTTTGCCTTCATCGCCAGCATGAGCAGCAATAGTCACTGATAACTCAGCAAATTGCTCTGCACGTGCTTTAGCAGCATCAAAATCACTAGCCGCTTTTGCTTCTAATTCGGCACGACGCGCTTCAAATTTTTCTAAATTATCTTTAGTCGCAGAAACTGCTTTGCCTTGAGGCAATAAGAAATTACGACCATAACCATTAGCAACGTTAACATTATCACCTAACTCGCCAAGATTACGGATTTTTTCAAGTAAAATAACTTGCATGAATCTTTCCTCTTATTCGTTACTTATGTGCATCTGAGTAAGGCAATAAAGCCAAAAAGCGTGCACGTTTAACCGCATTAGACAGCTGGCGTTGGTATTTTGATTTTGTGCCTGTAATACGACTAGGAACAATTTTACCGGTTTCAGTAATATAGTTTTTTAAAGTCACTAAATCTTTATAATCAACTTCACTAACACCTTCAGCAGTAAAGCGGCAATATTTACGACGTCTAAAATGTCTGGACATAGTTAATTCTCCGTTATTCCGCAGCTGAATCATCAGCAGTTTCTTTTGCTGATGCTTCTTGCGAGTTAGTAGTTTCTTTTGGTTTATCTGAAGCTTTATCAGACGAGTCAAAGCTCTTAGCAGCTTCTTCTTTAGCTTTTGCCAAAGGTGACATATCAGTCACAGCGTCTTTTCGCTTCATCACTAAGTTACGTAGCACAGCATCATTGAAACGGAATAAATCTTCCAGCTCAGCAATAGCTGAATATTCACACTCAGCATTGATAAGAACATAATGAGCTTTATGCGAGTTATTAATTGGGTAAGCGAGTTGACGACGTCCCCAATCCTCTAAACGATGGATAACACCACCTGATTCAGTGATAACAGCTGAGTATTTTTCTATCATGGCTGAAACCTGGTCGCTTTGATCAGGGTGCACTAAGAATACGATCTCGTAATGTCGCATTGATATCTCCTCACGGTTTCCAGTCATCTAAGCATTAGAATTTTCAATATTTCTATTCTAAAAAATCTTAAATAACAAGGAGTTAATATAAAATTTCGGGTTCTCTCTTAAGTTTTCAGGCTAATTAGCCTCAACCGAATTAGTTCGATTAAAACTAGCAGACCTAAAAACCGAGCGCGCGATTATACGAAGCTTAAGCATTAATTGCAAATCAATTGAGTGAAACATATTAGCAATAAGTCTTAGAACAATCAGTAATAACAACTTTAATGAAAAAACTGTCAAACTCCGTGAAGTTTAATTTAGAATAGTCCTAATCATTTTCTTATAGATATTTTAAATTATGTCTCATTACCCTGTTTCTAATATTATTCGCTCACCTGGTGGCGGCTTACTCAGTTTTACCACAGGTTCAGGTAAAGCCATGGAAGTATTAGGTCGTCACTTTGGTGAGGAAAACCTTAAAAACTGGCAGCCGATTTTACAACAGCGTTTACAAACCCAACAAACACCCTATTCTATTATTGGCATTCCTTCTGATTGTGGTGGTGGTATCTGTCGTGGCGCAGCTCATGGCCCACTCCATTTACGCCGCAAACTTTATGAAAGACACCCTGAGCTTGTTGAATATGACTTAGGCGATGTTCCTTGTATCCCTCATTTATTACACGATGTGATGTTATCAGAGCGTCAGCAAGATTTATCGGGCGAAACTTTATGGGGCGATGACTATAAAGAGGATTACCCTGTTGCACCACTTAATTTATTAGAAGAGTTTCTGGTTGAAGCTTATGCAAAAACGCCTGGATTCAAGCCTTTTGTCTTTGGTGGCGATCACTCAATTTCAGGTCCTATCTTTGAAGCATTAAATCGCGCCAATCAGTTAGATGACTTAGCCGTTTTACATTTTGATGCACATACCGATTTATTAGAAAGTCGTTATGGTGTTGAGAATTGTTTTGCAACATGGACAGCTCATGCGATTAAACATTTGCCGGATCCAAAACGTTTAGTTCAACTCGGTATACGCGCTAGTGGTTTTCCTAAAGAACACTGGGAAGCTGAATATGGTTTACAGCAATACTGGGCTAAAGAATTACAAAAAACTGACCCACACACCTTCGCCAATGACTTGGTTGAAAACCTCAAACAACTTGGTTGTAGTAAACTTTACATCACTAATGATATTGACGGAACCGATTCAAAATATGCACCATCAACTGGCACACCGGAAGGTGATGGTTTAACACCTGAATGGGTCAATACAGTTATTAAAGTTTGCTCAAGCCAATTAGAACTTATCGGTGCAGATATAACTGAAGTTGCTCCCGTATTAGGTTCAAAAGAAGAAATTGATCTGACACTAGAAACGGCTATTGATATTATTGATGCTCATCAGTGGAGTTAAATAACCTTATTATCAAAAGATTTTAAGTGTTTATTGATAAGACTTAATTGATATTAACTCAACATTAAATAAATATTTTAACTCTTAGCTACCACCGATAAACATTTAAGTAATCAGATTTTATGACATGATTAAATCGCTCAATTAAGCGTGCTTTATAATGGCTATCTTTCTTTGAGTTGATGATTTTAACTGCAGTAAAAAGGGATTCTTTGTAACCTTGAGAAATATTTTTCATCACAACCAAACTAAATTCAACCGCTAAAGCTAGGGCTTGAGAAGATGGTTCTATTTGATCATCCCTAATACCAAATGGTGCACCAGTACCATCATGATGCTCTTTAAGTTGCAACGTAATTTTTGCGGCAATATCCCAACCAGGTATTCTAGCTAACAACCCAGATGCAAAAAACACTTGCTCAATAACCAAATCTGTTGAATTTTTTTCTGCTGAAAAAAAGCGTGATAATGCAATAAACTTAATGGCTGTTTTTAACTGTGACTCTTCAATCGAGGAAGCTAACATTGAATTCAGTTTTATAGCAAGTGTTTCACAAATACTGATAAACTGATCGCTGCTGGGATCAACTTGTGCTTTTTTATCAATAAGAAATTGAAAAAACTCTGAATCAGTTGCATCAATGAAACTAAAACTCCGACCATGCTCATGATCAATAGTAACCAAATCTAAATTAAAGTGTCGATGATCTATCGCAGTAATTGCTTTTTCAGCAATAACTAATTTTCCTTGATCATCCGCTTCTTGAATTTGTGAAACAATAATCGCCAGTTTTTCTAGGCTTTCTTCATCAACCATTTCTTCGTTAAGCAGCAATCTCATTTGCTCATCAATCAAGTTAATTGAACTGACTGCAAAACGTCCATAAAGATCATCATAATGGATATTACCATTACGAATATGAGAAAAAAGGTCTTCAAGCTTATGGCTAACATCAACAAACTTATTGAGAAAAACCATATTGCAATTGCCCTTAATCGTATGTAATGAACGAAACATACGTACGATTAAATCAGCATCAGCACCTTCTTCTAAAACTGCTGCACATTCGTTGATTTCTTTAACCGCAGATTCAACGTCTTCATAAAACTCTTGCTTTATTTCATCATCTAACTCATGAAACTCGGTGTAACTAGCTTCAGTCATACTCTTTCCTGTCTGTTAATTACTTAATCACAGCTTTAATATTTGAATGGCTAACTTAAAGTATGGCAAAAAATTAGTAAAAGGTAGGAATAATTCTCCCGCAGAAATACAACAGACTTATCAAACCTTTTATTAGTAAAGAATTAACGAATATTACAAAATGATTATAAGAAAGACACGATAACCCGCTCACTTCGGTTACAAAAACACATAAACTCATTAACTTCTGTAGAGCAATAAATATCTAGCAAGTAAATAATGCAAAAAGGTTATTGTAACTAGCTGTTTTAAAAGTATTTTTTTTATTTTATCATAAAGGTTTATTTTGCACTGCAGTATCCGCTATAATACGCGGCTTTCAAAACAGCCCAATAATTTAGGTATTTAAAATGAGCCTCAATAAAGTCCCTGCAGGTAAAAATACACCTGATGAAGTCAATGTAGTCATTGAAATTCCAGCACATGCTGATCCAGTAAAATATGAAGTTGACAAAGATTCCGGTGCAATTTTTGTTGATCGTTTTATGGCGACTTGTATGCACTACCCTGCCAACTACGGATATGTTCCACAAACATTATCTGAAGATGGTGACCCGGTTGACGTTTTAGTACCAACACCATTTCCTTTATTAGCTGGCTCCGTAATCAAATGCCGACCTGTTGGCGTATTGAAGATGACTGATGAGTCAGGTACTGATGCTAAAATTTTAGCGGTTCCAGTAACAAAATTGTCTCCTTCTTATAAGGACGTTCAAGAGTGTTCAGATCTTCCTGAACTATTGCTCAATCAAATCCAACATTTCTTTGAGCACTATAAAGATCTTGAAGCTGGCAAGTGGGTAAAAGTTGAAGGTTGGGCCAGTGCTCAAGAAGCCAGAGATGAAGTTGTTGCTAGTATCAAACGTTACGAGCAATAAGCAGAAAAACTTGCATTCTAATTTGGTCTCAAGCATCAATTAAAAAAGGCGACTTTAAAGTCGCCTTTTTTCTTTTAAACGTCTAATAATTGTAAATTATTTTCACCCAATAATACTTTTATTAAAAATCATGTGTGTTATGTAACAGTCAAGTTAATTCATACCCTTTTAAAGGGGTTAACCATTTGTTAATAACTCCCTTAAATCAATAACACCTGCATTAGCTCGACTAATATAAGATGCCATCACTAACGAGTGATTTGCCATCAAACTAAAACCACTACCATTTAATATAATAGGGCTCCAAATAGGATCCTGAGTTGCTTCAAGTTCTCGAATAATTTGAGAAAAGCTTGCTCGGGCGTTCTTTTTTTCCAACACTGAAGCAAAATCAATTTCTACCGCTTTAAGTAAATGGATCAACGCCCAACAAGAACCACGAGCTTCGTAAAAAATATTATCAATCTCCAGCCAAGGTGTTTTTACAACTAATGTTTGTGTACTTTGAGTTGATTGCGATGCTGAACTATCACCAGATAAATCCGTATTAATCCTCTCTTGCCCAACCGAAGCAGATAAACGCTGTGACAAATCGCCCATACGTTTTTCCACTAAAACTAGCCAGGATGTTAAATTATCAGCCCGTGCATAAAATTGCATTTCATGATTATCTGCTTGACTTAAAGCATTCCGATAAGCTTTAAGCTGATCAATTCCCTTTTGATATTTGCCCTCTGCTGCAGGCCATAGCCAGTTCGAGTGGTCATTATTAAATAAGGGTTCCGCTTCTTTTAAGTATTTATTTTCAATCGATTGAGACTGAGAACGACTCATATGATTTCTAAGCGCCGAAACGAGATCTCTGACTTGAACTAAAGCACCAAACTCCCATGAAGGAATATTATCCAGAAAAATAGATGGCGGCATAACATCATTGCTTAAGTAGCCACCCGGTTTTTCTAGTAATGTTTCGGCAACTTTTTCTGTGGTTAATACAGTCGTATAACCAATAACCCTTTCACCATTATTGGTTAAAACAAATTTCTCATCATTAAGGTCAAACGGCGCCGGCTCCCGGCTCCAATAAAACCCAATTAAATAAAAAATAACAAATATAATTAGAAGGCTATAACCAAACCATTTAACTAACGAAGGCGAATCACTTTCAAAAGAATCAACTGTGTTAGAAAAACTTTCAGCTTGTACCGTCTGATCAGTTTGAGTCTCTTTTTTCCAAGGTAGCTTCATTGTTCTTTCCTATTTAAGTTTTTGTTTTACTGTTATTAGACGCTTTACCAGTAAATTTATTCAACTAAGTTTAACGCTTCTTGCACAACATCTAAACCTGCATTAGGTTTATGGGCGTTTTCACTTAAATAACGTCGCCATAGTTTACCCTTTGGTTGAGCATGAAACAGCCCTAATATATGCCTAACCATATGTTGTAAACGAGTTCCTTTGGCTAACTCTGTTTGCATATATATCATAAAAGCTTTAGCAATCTCATGACGACTAAGTGATGGCTTATCACTGGCATAAAAACGCTGATCAATCTCTGCTAAAATAAAAGGATTTTGATAAGCCTCTCGCCCCATCATCACACCATCAACCTGAGTTAGATGTTGTTTTGCATCATCTAAACTATTAATGCCACCATTAATAATAATTTCAAACTCAGGAAAGTCTTGTTTTAATTGATACACCTTAGAGTATTGAAGTGGCGGGATTTGCCTATTTTGTTTAGGGCTTAGTCCCGAAAGTATTGCTTTTCTGGCATGAATAATAAAAGTCTCGCAACCCGAACCAGCAACAGTTTTAACAAAGTGCTTCAAAAAATCATAACTGTCACAATCATCAATTCCAATTCGGTGCTTTACTGTTACAGGAATAGCAACTACCTGCCTCATTGCTGCAATCGATTCAGCAACCAACTCTGGCTCAGCCATTAGGCAAGCGCCTATCTTACCCGACTGGACTCTATCGGATGGACAGCCGACATTTAAATTAATCTCATCATAACCAAAGTCCTCACATAACTTAGCGGATTCAGCCAAGTCTTGCGGATTGCTACCACCCAACTGAACAGCCACTGGGTGTTCCTCTTGATTAAACCTGAGATAACGTTCTGCATCACCATGCAAAATAGCACCGGTTGTCACCATTTCAGTGTACAAAAGGGTATGCTGACTAATCAGCCTAAGAAAAAAGCGCTCATGCCGATCCGTCCAATCCATCATGGGAGCGACACAAATTCGTCGATTTAACATAAAAAGTCTATCGAAAATTAACCAATATTCGCTATTTTAACAAAACTTGGCTTAATCAATTCAACTATCAACAAGAAAAATCAAAAAACATGTGCACTATTAACCCGCTTGCCTTATCATCAGCTTGTATTAACTATTGTAATCAGAATAAAAATAGCCAATCATAGTACGAGTGATCTCGCTAAAACCAATAATTAACCTCAAATCCATTAGTTATCTCCTGGGTGCTTGTAGCCTTGGGCTATTAATTGTTAGTTGTAACTACCCGGGCAAAAACAATAGCATCAGAGACAAAGTTATTATTTATTGTTCTGAAGGTAGCCCGGAGACCTTTAATCCTCAACTATCAACATCCGGAGTTACTTTCGATGCTTCATCTAAACTCATATATAACCGCTTAATTGAATCTAATTCTGGCTCTCGCTCACTCGAGTCATCACTAGCAACTGGCTGGTCTATTTCTGAAGATGGGAAAAGTTATACCTTTGAATTAAGAAAAAATACTGAGTTTCACAGCACCAGCTTTTTTAAGCCAACCAGACCATTTAATGCTGATGATGTTTTATTCAGTTTCAACCGCCAATGGCAAAAAAATCATACCTTTCATTCTATTGGCTCAGGTTATCCTTATTTTTATGGCATGGGACTAAACCGTTTGATTCATTCCATTGAGAAAATTGATGACTATACCGTTAAATTCAATTTAACCCGCCCAGAAAGTCCTTTTTTAGCAACCTTATCAATGGACTTCGCTTCAATACTATCGGCTGAGTATGCACAAAATCTCGCGAAGAAAAAACAGCATCATAAAATTGATAGTCATCCAATAGGTACAGGTCCTTATCAACTCACTCGCTATCAAACTAACGAGTTCATTCGTTACAAAGCCCACCCCAAGTTTTGGCAAGGCCAGCAAAAACTTAAAAGCTTGGTTTTTGCTATTACACCCGACCCGTCTTTAAGATTCGCTAGGCTTGTTTCTGGCGAGTGTGATGTTATGTCTAATCCATTGCCCATTCATTTGGCGAGTTTAAAAGAGTTTTCACACATTCAAACCGTTAACGAGAGTGGTTTAAACACTGCTTATTTTGCTATGAATACTGAAAAAGCACCTTTTAATAATCAGAAGGTTCGCTTAGCTTTTAATCATGCCATTAATAAAGATGCAATTATTCGAGCTGTTTTCCAAAAAACAGCCGTTAAAGCTAAATCAATTATTCCTCCTGCTATGTGGTCACATGATAGTTCATTACGTGACTATGATTACAACCCAGAAAAAGCGCGTCAATTAATTATTGATGCGGGTTTTCCTGCGGGGCTAGACATTGTTATTCTCATATCCTCGGCTCAACGTTCCTATAATCCCAATGCAAAAAAGATGGCCGAGCTTATTCAACAAAACTTAAACGCAATTAATGTCAGAGCAGAAATTATTAGTTATGAACATGCTACTTTCTTAAGAAGCTTACATAATGGAAACCACCAAGCAGCATTAAGTGGATGGATTGCTGATAATAATGACCCTGATAACTTTTTTTCAAACTTGTTAACTTGCAGCTCAAGCACTAATGATGCTTTATGGTGTAATAAAAAATTCGACCAACTTATATTAAATGCCCGCTTAGCAAGCGATAAATTTGCTCGTAAAAAGCTCTATATAAAAGCACAAAGAAAATTTAAAGATGCCGTTCCCTTGGTGCCCATTTCGCATGCAACTCATCATGTTATTTTTAATCCTCGCGTTAAAAACTTAAAACTGTCTATGGGTTCAATTAAATTTGACAACGCTTATATAGAAATACCGGAAAAAGAATAATGAAGTCTATTTTTGTAAGACAGTTCCTTATTCTTATTTTTAGTATTTTTACTCTAACTCTATTCACTTATAGTTTAGTCATTTTCTTTAATTTAAATGTTGACCTAACTCAGCAAAAAATAGCCAACACAAATATTTTTGTTAATTATTTTTATTATTTAGAAAATATGATTAAAGGAAACTGGGGAGTTTCTATAACATCCGGACGACCTATATTAAAGACTTTTCTTATACATCTACCCGCAACCTTAGAGCTATCTATAGCTGCTCTATTATTTGCTTTAGCCATTGGTTTACCTTTAGGTGTCATTGCTGCTAAAAACAAATATAAATGGCAAGACAAACTGATTACTTCATCCACGATTATTGTTTACTCTATGCCTGTTTTTTGGTGGGGCATTTTACTAGTTTTATTTTTTTCAATCTTTTTAGGTATTATGCCCGTTGGAAACCGGATAGGCTTTGAATATGATATTTTACCCAAAACGGGTTTCATATTAATTGATAGCCTGCTAATGAGTGATGTTTATGGTTTCAATGCCTTTTACAGTGCTATCCATCATTTGGTATTGCCGACAGTTGTTTTAGGTACCATTCCTTTGGCTATTTTCACTAAAATAACTCGCTCAGCTATGATCGATACTTTATCGAGTGGTTACATAAGAACAGCTAAAGCTAAAGGGCTTTCCTCAGCTAGGATTATTTGGATACATGCACTACGCAACGCTATCATACCCATAATGACTATTATTGGTTTACAAATTAATGCGTTGATAACAGGGACGCTCATTGCTGAAATTATTTTTTCATGGCCGGGAATTGGTAAATGGTTGCTTGAGTCAGTCACTCGTCGAGACTATGCCGCTATTCATGGCGGTATCTTTGCTATATCTTTAATGGTTATAATCATTAATATGCTCCTAGAGATTATTTCCCATTATGCTAATCCTAAATCACGACTAACTTAATGAAGCCGTCTCGCTTATATCAAAAACCAATTATTCCCAGTAGTTTTGAACGCTGGTGGCTTCAGTTTTATGAAAACAAGTTAGCTTTTAGTGCTTTAATCATTCTGGGTATTTTTGTTTTAGTTGCCATTGCTGCTCCCTTAATCGCGCCATTTGATCCCGCACGACAGTTTGATGAATTTTTTCTACCGCCCTTTTGGTATGATGATGGTAAAGCCAATTTTTTGTTTGGCACAGACGATCTGGGGCGTGATATTTTTTCACGTCTCGTCTATGGTGCAAGGCTATCATTAAAGCTTGCCGTTGCTGTTGTGCTTGTTGCATCTGTTTGTGGAGTATTGCTAGGTAGCATAGCAGCATTATCTTTTACTTGGCTTGATTTAATCATACTTAGATTGATGGATTTGTTACTAGCATTACCTTCTCTGCTCTTAGCTATTGCAATAGTTGCTATTATCGGTCCAGGACTACCTAATGCTATTTACGCCGTAGCAATTGTTTTAATTCCTCATTTTGTCTTAATTACTCGTAGCGCGATCATCCAAGAGCTTAATAAAGAGTATGCTACAGCTATGCGGTTAGATGGTGCAAAAAAAATTAGGCTGTTTACCCACTCAATTTTTCCTAACATTTTACCTCATTTAATTATTCAACTAACACTTGCTTTTTCAACTGCAATATTAGAAATTGCTGCACTCGGATTTTTAGGTCTAGGCGCTCAAGCTCCAACACCTGAATGGGGTACAATATTGTCAGAGTCTCGTAACAATATAGTCATCGCTCCATGGACAGTTACTTTACCTGGGCTTGCTATTTTCTTTGTATTAATTTCAATTAATCTGGTTGGTGATGGATTAAGAGATGCGATGAGTCATAATAACTAGGAACAAGTTGATACTTTTAACATGCCTTTACTTCATATAGAAAATTTGTCGATTACTCGTAAAAATGCTAATCAAAATTTGAGCATTATTGATCGACTTTCATTAAAAATGAATGAGGGTGAAATATTAGGTTTAGTTGGTGAATCGGGCTCAGGTAAAAGTATGCTAGCACTTGCCATAATAGGGCTACTCTCACCTAAAATGAGTATGCGAGCAGATTACTTAAGTCTAGATGGCCAAGATTTAATGAAAATGTCTGAGCAGAAAAGACAGGCTTATGTTTCATCAAAAGTCTCCATTATTTTTCAAGAACCACAATCAAGTTTAAACCCCTGTTTCAGCATAGGCCGCCAGTTACGTGAAACGATTAAATTAAGACCGTTCAGTAATAAAAAAAATTTAACGGAGCATGCTTTAGAATTACTTGAATCGGTTGGCATTTACGAACCAGAAAAAATCTTATCGCTTTATCCCCATCAGCTTTCTGGCGGTATGAATCAAAGAATATCTATTGCTATTGCTTTAGCTTGCAAACCCAAATTACTTATCGCCGATGAGCCAACAACAGCATTGGATGTTACCATTCAATCACAAATTCTTGATTTATTGGTTAAGCTCAATAAAACTGAACAGCTTGGTTTAATGCTGATTACTCATGACTTCTCTATACTTTCAGAAAACACTGATCGTATTGGTGTTATTTATTCAGGCCAAATAATGGAGCACGCCTCAACAAAAAATTTATTATCTTCACCACATCATCCTTATACCAAAGCGTTGATTGATAGTATTCCTCGTTTAGGTGAAAGACATCAAAAAGGTAAACGTCTTTTTGCTTTACCAGGTAACAGTCCAGCGATTGATCAGCTACCTGTTGGCTGTCGCTTAGGCCCAAGATGCCCTCAAGCAGAAAGAAATTGTGTTCTTCCGCAGGAACTAGTCGTTGTAAAAAATCATGGTAAAGTGAGATGCCAACTAACTAAAAAAGATAAGTCAAAATAAAATGAGTTTATTACGCGTTGAAAATTTATCTAAAAACTATTCTATTAATCGGTTCAGCTTGTCTAAATCTGGGCAACTCGCAGCAATTAAAAATATTTCGTTTAGCTTAGAAACAGGAAAAACCTTAGCTATTGTTGGTGAGTCTGGTTCAGGCAAATCAACTTTGGCCAGACAAATTATTGGTATCGAAAAACCTTCTACCGGAAACGTATTTTTATCTGATTTACCACTCGATTATCGTAATAAAAAACATCGAAGTGTTCGTTTTAAAAATATTCGAATGATTTTTCAAAATCCTTATGAATCACTTAATCCTCAATCTCGTATTTTAGAACTACTTAATGAAGTACTTTTAATTAACACTCCCTTAACAGCTAAACAACGAAAGCGCCGAGTAGAAGAAACTCTGGTAAAAGTAGGACTTCTACCCGAACATCAATATCGTTATCCTGATATGTTTTCTGGAGGGCAAAGACAAAGAATTGCTATTGCTCGAGCAATTATTCTTGAACCAAAAATCATTATTGCTGATGAACCATTATCGGCTTTAGATGTTTCAATCCAAGCTCAAATACTTAACTTATTACAAGAGCTACAAGAACAAATGAATATTTCTTATTTGTTTATTTCTCATGATCTTAATATCGTTGAACATATCGCAGATCATGTTATGGTCATGTTTCAAGGTGAGGTCATTGAATATGGTAGTGTCGAACAAATTTTTGACCATTCATTGCATCCCTACACTCAAACTTTATTTGCTAGCACACCACTTTATCGAAGTCGTTTTTCCAATCTTGTACCATCCATTCAGAAAAAGAAAAACCTTAACAAAAATGGCTGCCCTTTTGTCTCTCGCTGTCCAACGAGCCAACCTAAATGTGAAAACAATAAACCTGAACTAGAAAGCTTGCAAGACAAGCATCTAATTAGTTGCTTTTATCACAAGAAACTTTAGGTCTATTGAATCAAATCTGTTGATTTACGCTCAACATCGGCTTTTTTACGTAGACT
This sequence comes from uncultured Kangiellaceae bacterium, assembly GCA_964411875.1. Taxonomy (GTDB): domain Bacteria; phylum Pseudomonadota; class Gammaproteobacteria; order Enterobacterales; family Kangiellaceae; genus Aliikangiella. The sequence goes on along the minus strand of CAYPMT010000002.1, from coordinate 48,028 downwards.
TTCTACATAGGAAGCATAACCTGAATTAGAAAAGAAACTACTAATGTAAAGTTCCCTTTGTTTTTTTCTGGCATCATCAGCTGCTTTTAGATCACCTTTTTCAACTGATTCCAGTTCTAATACTGTGTAGCTTTGAAAATCTTCAACTAGGTCTAAATTAGCTTCATTTGCAGCTGGCTCTGGTATTTTGAAAAAGCGAGTGTTTTCTAAATAAGACAAACTAGCATTGTTTCTTTCAACTTTATCCAAAGCTATCCATTTAAACTCATAGGGCTTTATAAGCTCGTCAATAACACTAGCATCAGCACTTTCTAATTGCTTTAATAAGTTATTCGCAAAGTCATGTGCCGCTTGCTTACCTTTTGTATGCCGCACACGCTTTCTAACTTGTTCAAGCACTTTTTCTAATGGCTCAATATCACTTGGCTTGTGTTCTTTTAAGCGCAAGACCATAGCATGATTATCTGAAATTTCTACAATAGCCGAATTAAGTTTTTCGTTTAATACTTCCGTACTAAAAGACACCTCTTTAACTTTTTGATTATCAAAAAGTCCCTGCCCCAAAGTTTGACTAAATAGTGGGCTTGTTTGTACTTTTAAACCTAAGGCTTCAGCGGCTTCGCTTAACGAATCGCTAAAGACTAAAGTTTTTTCTTTTAAAATTTCCAACTTTGCAAAATAACTTTCTTCAGCAAGCTGCTGAGATAACTCAGCAACAATTTCTGCTTTAACGTCTTCCAAAGGTTGCACTTTACCTTCTTTTAAGGAGGTCAATTGTAATAGTTGATAGCCAATTTTAAGTTTAACAGGTGTAGTTACGTCACCAATTTTGGTTAGAGCTTCAGCCGCTTGCTCTGACTCAGGATCTAAGGCGCCAGGCACCATAACACCAAGGTCTCCACCTGTTTCACGAGTCGGAATATCGTCAGACTCCGATTTAGCTATTTCAGCAAAATCTTCGCCCTGTTTAATTCTTTCACTAATTGAGTTGGCTTTGTTTAATCCAGTTTCATCGGCACCATTAATTAATATATGGGAATACTGTCTTTCTGCATCTAACTGGAAACGTTGTATGTTTTCTTCATAATACTTCTTAACTTGCTCATCAGTCGGCGATTGCAACTGCTGTAAATTAGCAATTGAAAGCTCAATATAGTCAACTGAAACTTTTTCTTCAATCCGGTACTCTTCTTGGTTATCCTGATAATACTGATTAATTTCATCATCTGAAAATTGAGCCGCTTTCTCAAATGGCTTGTAATTAACTTTTAACGCTCGCCCACTACGTTTTTGCGCAATTAGTTGGTAATCTTTTTCAATTTCATTAGGTAGTGAAAATTCGGTTGCTAATAACCCTGAAAAAAGCTGCTGCTGAACTTCTCGGTTTTTATACCAATTTTTAAAACCTTCTTCCGTTAAACCTGCTTGAGCAATTGTTTTTCTTGCAAGCTCGGCAGAATACTTTCCATCAACTTGGTAATTTGCCTCAGATTGAATAATTTTTCTTAACGCGTCATCGGATAAATTTAATCCTAAGTCACCTGATGATGACTCAATAATTTTTCGCGTAATTAATTGCTGTAAAATATCTTCTTGAAAACGTCTTTCGCCATCTTCTGATTTTAAACGTGCTTGATAAAGCTGAGGATTTTGTGCTTTTACATTGTCATAAGCAGCCTTAAATTGATGAAGGCCAATACTTTCACCGTCGACTGTCGCAATAGCATTACGATCACCTAAAAGTGATGACGCTGAAAAGCCACCAGCAAATATAAAAGATATAATGACCGCAAAAATGACGACCTTAACCCAGGGCTTCTGTGCCCCTTCACGAATATTCTCTAACATAACCAATAACTCTATTTTAAAAGCTTGTCTAATTTGTCCAAATTAAATTTTTACTGTTTCGGCAAACACAGTTTTTAATATCGCCTTATCTAAAACAATAAAAAAACGCGCTGCTTAGCGCGCTTTTTAATACTGGCGGAGCGGACGGGACTCGAACCCGCGACCCCCGGCGTGACAGGCCGGTATTCTAACCAGCTGAACTACCGCTCCTGATATAAAATATTTAATTAGCTTTGGTGGGCGCTGCTGGGCTCGAACCAGCGACCCTCGCCTTGTAAGGGCGATGCTCTCCCAACTGAGCTAAGCGCCCAAAAGCAGGTGCGCTAGTTTACCGCGTCTTTAAGGCCTTTACCAGCCTTAAATCCAGGCACTCGTGAGGCAGAAATTTGAATAGCTTTACCCGTTTGAGGATTTCGTCCCATACGAGCAGCCCGATCTTTAACAGAGAAAGTACCAAAACCAACCAGTGATACCTGATCTCCTTTACGTAATGTCTCAGTAATCGTATCAACCATGGCATCTAATGCTCGACTAGCAGAAGCTTTAGAAATATCAGCACTTGAGGCAACTGCATCGACTAATTCAGATTTGTTCACTTAATTCCCCTTTGAATTTTTTATTTATTGAAATGAAAGATTGTATTTTTACAAAAACAACCCTATCTAACATGACTTTATACCAATGGATTAAATTATCTGTCAAGTATCAAATGATATACTAGAACAGAATCATTATAAAACAGCGAGTAAAAGTTATTATTTTTAGTGTGTTTTGACACCCTTATCATCGACTTCACTTATTTTCTGAGTAACCGGCTTAGTTTCTATAGCTTGTTTTTTTTCAACACTTAGGGGCTCAGGCATTTTGACCAATGCTTTTTCTAATACTTCATCAATCCATCTAACAGGAATAACTTTTAAGTCAGCAACAATATTCGCTGGTATCTCTTGTAAATCTCTCATGTTTTTCTGTGGAATTAAAACGGTCTTAATACCACCACGATGTGCTGCCAATAACTTTTCTTTCAAACCACCAATAGGTAATACTTCTCCTCGGAGCGTGATCTCGCCTGTCATAGCAACTTCTTTTTTAACTGGAATTTGAGTCAACGCAGAAACCAACGCCGTACACATTGCGCCACCTGCACTAGGACCATCTTTTGGCGTTGCTCCTTCTGGCACATGAATATGAATATCTTTCGATTGATAAAAATCTTCATCGATACCTAAAGATTCCGAACGAGCACGAACAACTGTAATTGCGGCCTTAATGGACTCTTGCATCACATTGCCAAGATGCCCAGTGGATTGCATTTTACCTTTACCACTAGTCACAACAGCTTCAATTGTTAATAAATCACCGCCCACTTGGGTCCATGCTAAACCGGTTACTTGACCAACTTGATCGATTTCTCCCATCATTCCAAAGTCGTATTTTTCAACACCTAAAAATTTCTTTAAATTTTTTGCATTAACACGTATTTTAGAACGCTCACTATCAAGAGTTAACTGCTTAACAACTTTACGACAAACTTTGGAAAGTTCCCGCTCTAAATTTCTAACTCCAGCTTCTCGAGTGTAATAACGAATCATATTGGTTAGCGACGATTCTGAAATATGAATATCCGTTTCAGCAAGACCATTATTTTTCTTTTGCTTGGGCAATAAATAACGACTCGCTATATTTAATTTTTCTTCTTCGGTATAACCTGACAAACGAATCACTTCCATGCGGTCAAGCAATGGCCCAGGAATATTCATAGAGTTTGCTGTGCAAACAAACATGACTTCTGACAAATCATAGTCAACTTCTAGATAGTGATCGTTAAAACTTGAGTTTTGTTCTGGATCGAGAACTTCTAGCAACGCAGAAGCTGGGTCACCTCGCATATCCATAGCCATTTTATCAATTTCATCCAATAAAAATAGTGGGTTGCGAACCTTCGTTTTACTTAATTTTTGTAGAATTCTACCCGGCATAGAACCAATATAAGTTCGTCTATGACCACGGATTTCAGCTTCATCTCTTACACCGCCAAGAGACATTCTAATAAACTCTCTTCCAGTTGCTTTTGCAATCGACTCACCCAGTGATGTTTTGCCAACACCTGGTGGACCTACCAAGCAAAGCACCGAACCTTTGAGTTTTTTAACCCGTGTTTGTACCGCTAAATACTCTAAAATTCTTTCTTTAACTTCTTCTAAACCATAATGATCATTTTCTAATATGTCTTGAGCTTTTTCCATATTGGAATCTAAACGACTGCGCTTTTTCCATGGCACTTTTAACATCCAATCAATATAGCCTCGAATAACCGTTGCTTCTGCCGACATTGGTGACATCATTTTAAGTTTTTTAATTTCAGCCTGGGTTTTATCCAAAGCTTCTTTTGTCATCCCAGCAGCTTCAACTTTTTCGCTCAATTCATCTAAATCATTAACACCATCATGTTCACCTAACTCTTTCTGAATGGCCTTTATTTGTTCATTCAGATAATAGTCGCGCTGACTTTTATCCATTTGTTTTTTAACTCGGCCTCGAATTTTTCTTTCGACCTGAAGCAAATTCATTTCTGCTTCCATAACGCCCATAAGATACTCGAAACGTTCAGCTAAATCGGCAAGCTCAAGTATTTTTTGCTTTTCTTCTAGCTTAACGGATAAATGAGCAGCAATCATATCCGATAATTTTTCAACATCATCAGTAGCTTGAATCGTTTTTAATATTTCAGTAGGTATTTTCTTATTAAGCTTGCTATACCGCTCAAATAAACTTTTGGTCGAGCGCGCTAATGCGCTTTTCTCTTCCGCATCAGGCAAAACTAAATCAATAGACTGATGTTCTGCCCATAAAAAATCTTTTTGTTGCAAACTTTCAAGACTAACTCGACTAATACCCTCAACCAAAACTTTTAAGTTGCCATCAGGTAATTTTAACATTTGTAAAATATTCGCTAGACAACCATAAGAATAAACATCATCAACACTCGGCTCATCGGTATTCGCATCTTTTTGTGCAACTAATATAATTTGGTTTGATGCATCGGAAGCATACTCAAGCGCCTTAATTGATTTTTCTCGACCAACAAAAAGGGGAATAACCATATGTGGAAAAACAACAACATCACGTAATGGCAAAACAGGCAATGAAGTAATGTTCTCATTTTCTATCATATTAAATCACCAGACTATAGCGGTTGAGTTATTAACTAACTGAATTATCGACTAATTATAACGCTATGCAAAATCAAGCATATGAAACAGATCATATGAAAAACTTTGCGCCAAGAAAATATAGCGTTATTAACTAAGTAATAACATGGGGACATTTTGTTTTATTTCAATCCAATTGAAATAATTGATGCTGACTTAGCTTTTATGCAATTTAGTTATCAGCAACAACTTTTTTATCTTGATTTTCGTATATTAGTAGCGGCTCAGATTCACCATTAACCACCGCTGCATCAATAGCTACTTTGGTCACATTTTCCAACGATGGAAGTTCATACATGGTATCTAAAAGAACTTTTTCTAAAATAGAGCGTAATCCACGTGCCCCAGTTTTTCGGTTCATGGCCTTTTGAGCAACAGCCTTAAGTGCATCTTCTCTAAACTCTAAAGTCACGCCTTCCATTTCAAATAATCGCGCATATTGTTTAGTGAGTGCATTTTTTGGCTCGGTTAAAATTTTAATCAATGAAGCTTCATCAAGCTCTTCTAACGTTGCAATAACAGGCAAACGGCCAACAAACTCAGGAATTAAGCCATATTTGACTAAATCATCTGGCTCAATCTCTTTAAATAGTTCACCTAAATTTTTACTCTCATCTTTACTCTGAACTTCAGCGCCAAAACCAATACCTGAGCGCTCCGAACGATCACGAATAATTTTATCCATACCAGCAAAAGCGCCGCCACAAATAAATAAGATACTACTGGTATCAACTTGCAAAAACTCTTGTTGAGGATGCTTTCGTCCACCTTGAGGTGGCACAGAAGCGACTGTTCCTTCAACTAATTTTAAAAGTGCTTGCTGAACGCCTTCACCAGAAACATCACGAGTGATAGACGGGTTATCAGCCTTACGTGAGATTTTATCGATCTCATCGATATAAACGATACCATGCTGTGCTTTTTCAACATCATAGTCACATTTTTGTAGTAGTTTTTGAATAATATTTTCGACATCTTCACCAACATAACCGGCTTCTGTCAGTGTTGTTGCATCAGCAATTGTGAAAGGCACATTCAGTAAACGAGCTAAAGTCTCTGCCAGTAAAGTCTTACCACAACCCGTTGGCCCAACAAGCAAAATATTACTTTTGCCAAGCTCAACTTCTTCACCTTTGAGATTATCACCCGTTTGCAAGCGCTTATAATGATTGTAAACTGCTACGGCTAATGAACGCTTTGCATTACTTTGACCAATCACATATTGGTCTAAAATATCATTGATTTCTTGAGGTATAGGCAACTTGTTTTGCTCACTATCAGAGCTAACCTCTTGAATTTCCTCACGAATTATATCATTACATAACTCAACACATTCATCACAGATAAAAACCGATGGCCCAGCTATTAATTTGCGTACTTCATGCTGGCTTTTACCGCAAAAAGAACAATAAAGTAGCTTTCCACTATCGTCTCGTCTACCTGACTTTCGTTTATCGCTCATTCAATACCCTTTTGGTTATCTTTTCTTACTACTACTTCTTAATTATTTGAAGTACTCTTAATCTAATAAAAGCTTAGACCTTTTACACACTATTTGTCGAGAGTTAAGTCACAATCAAACCTATTATATACATAAAAAGCAGGTCTATATAACTAACTCTAAGGTTAACCGCGAGTGCTTAAAACTTGGTCAATAATGCCATATTCAGCCGCTTCTTCAGCACCCATAAAGTTGTCACGATCGGTATCTTTTTGCAGATCTTTAAGCTTCTTACCTGTATGACCAGCCAATATCTGATTTAGTTTTTCACGAATCTTTAAAATTTCTTGGGCGTGAATTTCAATATCAGAAGCTTGCCCCTGGAAACCACCTAGAGGTTGATGAATCATAACGCGCGAATTAGGTAAAGCAAACCGTTTTTCTTTAGCGCCACCAGCTAGCAAAAAAGCGCCCATACTACAGGCTTGACCAATACAAAGCGTTGATACATCAGGTTTAATAAACTGCATGGTATCGTAAATAGCCATGCCAGCGGTCACTGACCCACCAGGCGAATTAATATACAGTGAAATATCTTTATCAGGGTTTTCTGACTCTAAAAATAACATTTGCGCAACAATCAAATTGGCCATATGGTCTTCAACCTGACCAACCATAAAAATGACTCGTTCTTTTAATAATCTAGAATAAATATCATAAGAGCGCTCTCCTTTAGAGGTTTGCTCAACCACCATAGGAACGAGACCGAGGGCTTCTTCTTGTTTTACGACGTTAGTTGTCATAATTAAGTGATCCTTATATTAAATGTAAAAATTATCTTAGGCTCTTTTGACCTTTAATTATTAATTCTAGTTTACCTAAACCATAATTGGATGAATAATATCATTTAGTGATTATGATTCATTGACTATTTTAATTTTTACTGTTGAGCCTGTTGCTGAGAATTCATTAGCTCATCAAAAGACATCGCTTTATTCGTTGTACTAGCAGCTTGCTCTACGTGCTTTATAGCCAATTCTTCTAAAACTAAGTGATCAATTTCATTTAACCGCTTCTGATCAGCAAGATAATAGTTAATGACTTCTTGCGGATTATCGTAGGGCGCAGCTAACTCTTCAAGCTTTGCTTTAACTTGCTCTTCGCTACACTTAATCTCTTTTTGAGAAATTATTTCATTCATGATTAAGCCTAACTTGACCCGATTGCTGGCTTTTTCTTCAAAGAGCTCTGATGGTAAGTCACTAACATTAGCGCCTTGACCACCAAACTGTTGCATCATTTGTTGTTTTAGCTGATCTATTTCTTGATCAATCATCGGTTTTGGCAAGTCAAACTCATGTAATTTTGATAATTTTTCCATGGTTTGCTCTTTCATCTTAGCATTAACTGTTTGAGCAAGTTCACGCTCCATATTACCGCGAATATCTTCTTTCATCTTAGCAACATCACCATCCTTAGTGCCTAATTTTTCAGTTAACTGCTCCAGTGAAAGCAGCTCTTTTTGGCTAACTTTATTCACTTTAGTTTCAAATATAGCCTCTTTGCCTGCAAGATCTTTACTTTGATAGTCTTCCGGGAAAGTCACTTTAAGCTCAACATCATCGCCAGCTTTAGTATTATTCAATTGCTCTTCAAAGCCTGGAATCATTTGCCCTGAACCCAGTTGTAATTCGAAACCTTCAGCCTTACCGCCTTCAAACTCTTCGCCATCAATACGACCGAGAAAATCAATGTTAACTTGATCGCCATCTTTTGCCTTACGGCTGACTTCAGTCCAACTACCTTGTTGTTCACAAAGCTTTTCAATCATATTAGTTAAATCTTGGTCAGTCACTTCTGCGCTAATTTTTTCTAACGAGATCTGACTAAAATCTTGCAGCTCAATTTCTGGCTGAACTTCAAAAGTGGCAGTAAACTGGAGATCTTTTCCTTCATCCATAGAAACGGGTTCAATATGAGGAGCGCCAGCAGGACGAAGCTTTTCTTGCATTACCGCTTGATAAAAAGAACGCTGCATGACTTCTGAAACGACTTCATCTCTGACATGCTGACCATAACGCTTTTTAATTTCGCTTAATGGAACCTTACCAGGCCGAAAGCCATTAATCCGCTGAGTTTTAGCTAACTCTTGCATTTTTTGTAATGAAGGCTCATCAACCTGATCGGCTGGCACATCAATTGTTAGCTTTCGCTCTAAACCGCTTGTTGTTTCTATAGAAACTTGCATTAATTGCTCCAAAACTTTGCTATTTAATAAATATAAAACGATGAATCTATGCTGTATGGCCAGTTATTTTATCGTAACTTTACCAGTGACTACTACCTTTTATATAGGCCTCGAGCAAAATACTTGTTGAAAATAACCGAGTAGAATATGAAAAATAAAGCTCGAAAGATAAAATACCTAGATAAGACCACTAAAAAAGTGGTGCGAGAGGAGAGACTCGAACTCTCACGCCGTAAGACACTGGAACCTAAATCCAGCGCGTCTACCAATTCCGCCACTCTCGCTTTTTTCATGATCTTGCTTAATTCATATCGCAAGACTTAAATCAGTGCTTCTCAGTATTAGTTGGTATCTCATACTTTTTTGAATAAACACTAATTTTTTAATATGGGGTGGACGATGGGGTTTGAACCCACGACCACCGGAATCACAATCCGGGGCTCTACCAGCTGAGCTACGCCCACCATAACAAACTATTTAGGGCTCCTAAATGCTTAAATTTAGCACTTAGACGTTCTTTAGCCCTCAGACACTACCCAATAGCAATTAAATGTTATTGGCGCGCCCGGCAGGATTCGAACCTGCTACCCTCGGCTTAGAAGGCCGATGCTCTATCCAGATGAGCTACGGGCGCATCGTCTGAACCCTATACTTTTGCTTAGCAAATCAAGATCATAAGACAACTAAGCCTAGGATCTTTCATTCCTCAAAACAACAGAAATCACACTAATGCAAAATAAAAGAAGCATTGGTCGGGAAGGAGGGATTTGAACCCCCGACATCCTGCACCCAAAGCAGGCGCGCTACCAGACTGCGCTACTCCCCGAACATAAAAAACACTCATTCTAGTAAATATTCCGGGATACCACATTATATAACAATGATAAATCAAAATACCCTATATTGAGGACGCGAAATAATACTGGCTAAACCTATTGTCGTCAATAAACAAAGTGATTATTTTGACTAATTTACTTGGCAGCATCTACAACAACTGAGAAAATAGCTGCCCTTAGATGATTCTATTAGTCGAGTTAAAACACTTATGTCAGCTCAAATAATTGATGGCAAAAAAATATCCGCTGAATTCCGCTTAAAAATCAAGCAAGAAGTCGATGATCGAATAGCATCCGGCTTACCAGCACCAGGGTTGGCTGTAATCCTAGTTGGCTCAGATGCCGCATCTTCAGTTTATGTCAATAAAAAAGTCGAAGCATGTCAGGAAATTGGTTTTATTTCTAAAAAAGTCGATCTTGATCCTAATATTTCCCAACAAGCACTTCTCGATCAAATTAACCAATTTAATAATGACTCAGAAATTGATGGTATTTTGGTTCAATTACCTTTACCTAAACATTTAAACCCTGAACAGGTGCTTGAAGCCATTCAATCCAACAAAGATGTCGACTGTTTCCATCCTTACAATATTGGACGGCTGGTACAAAAAACACCGACCCTACGACCCTGTACGCCCTATGGCGTTATGTTGATGCTACAAGCTTTGGACTTATCTGTTGAAGGACTCGACTGCGTTATCGTTGGTGCTAGCAATATTGTCGGCCGGCCTATGGCCATGGAGCTGTTATTAGATAGAGCGACTGTCACTGTTTGTCATTCACGAACAAAAAATCTAAAAGAACATATTCAACGTGCTGATTTAGTTGTCGTCGGCGTTGGCATTCCCGAAATGGTTAAAGGTGATTGGATTAAACCTGGCGCTATTGTCATTGATGTTGGCATCAATCGTTTAGATAATGGCAAACTGGTTGGTGATGTTGAATTTGAACAAGCCGCAGAAAAAGCCAGCTGGATCACACCCGTACCGGGTGGTGTTGGACCAATGACAGTGGCAACGTTAATGCATAATACGTTAACCGCCTCAAAGCTACATCATCCATAAAACTCGTGCTTGAAACCAGATGGAATATCAAAAATACGCCATCTGGTACATTTCAGTTACATTTGAACTTAATCAAACCGCTATTGCTTATACTACTATTCTTAGTTTTACATGGTTGTAGTTACGACACCCTTGTCAATCAATCCAAAACTCCGAAACAGTTCAACTATCGTCTTTCAAGCGGTTTATTTTCTCTCCCGGAAAACGCTCAATCTTTAGATTGGTCAATCTTAAACAGTTCAGATGACACACAAGAAGTTAAAGTCACTGTCTACGTATTTGCAAATGAAAGAAAAGCCGCACTTCCAGGCCCGATCATAACTGTTATTGAACCAAATAATACTTATCACAATGCAAATACTTATTCATATGGTCCTTACTACGAAGTAGTATTAGAAACGAATTCACTTAAGGTTCTTCCAAACGTTAGTGTTTGGTCAAATAATCAAAACGCAGTCATTCCTGGCACACGTATAGGCCCTAATGATTTTGTTCTACTCGAAGAGTAATAGTTAAATTTAAAATTAATGATAAAACGCTAGCTTTACCATAACCAACTGAAATATCTCAAAAAATCATCAACTAATTTAGTCTTATTGTATTCATTGCAATTGCCCCTTTTTTTACTATACTTTTTTCTGTTACTCATTAATAAAGGATAACTAAATGAAAGTCTTACTAAAAATCATGATAGTCACTTTAAGCCTATCTTTAACAACTCAAGCAGCAAATTACCAAGAAGGCGATTTTATTCTTCGTGTTGGAATCGCTCATGTTAGTCCAAATGATGATAGCTCTAATGTCCTATCAGAAACGGATGGCGTTGGTGTTGATAGTGCCATTGGTTTAGGTTTTACTGGAACTTGGATGCTAAATAGTCAATGGGGGTTTGATGTACTTGCTTCCCTACCATTTGAACATGATCTTAAAGGCAAAGGTGCAAGTGGTGATAGGCTTTCAGGTATCAATATTGGAAAAACGAAACATTTACCGCCTACTTTTTCATTTCAATATTATCCAAACGTGCAAAGTAATACTTTCACACCTTATGTCGGTATAGGCGTTAATTACACGACATTTTTTAGTGAAGAATCATCTGGTGATTTAAGAACGGAGCTAGGTTCTGATGATGTTGAGCTAAAACTTGAAGACTCTTTTGGTTTGGCCCTGCAAGCAGGTGCTGACTGGGAAATCAATTCAGACTTAAATTTCAATCTTTCAATATGGTATATGAAGATTAGTACTGAAGCTGATGTTATTGTTGATGGCTCAACCAACGCAACAATTGATGTTGATATCGACCCTTTCGCAGTAATAGCTGGCTTGACTTGGAAATTATAATAGAAAGCTCAACTAAAAAAGCTAGAGTTAACTCTAGCTTTTTCTACTCAAACTAACTCCAGAACAAATCACCACCATGCTCTTCGATAGTTTCAAGAAGTTTACCACCACCGCGAGCAACACAGGTTAAAGGCTCTTGTGCAACAACAACGGGCAATCCAGTTTCTTCAAGAAAGAGTCGGTCTAAGTCACGAATTAAAGCACCTCCACCAGTTAACACCATACCTCGTTCACTAATGTCAGCGGCTAATTCAGGGGGAGATTGCTCAAGCACAGAGCGAACAGCTCTAATCATACCTGCTAGTGGATCTTGCAAAGCTTCGAGTATTTCATTGCTATTAATAGTAAAGCTTCGTGGTATGCCTTCTGCCAAGTTACGACCTCGAACATCAATTTCCATAACTTCATTGCTTGGAAAAGCCGTGCCAATTTCATGCTTGATCCTTTCTGCGGTCGCTTCCCCAATAACGGTTCCATAATTGCGACGAACATAATCAATAATGGCTTCATCAAAACGATCACCTCCAATTCTAACCGAATCGGAAGAAACGACGCCATTCAGTGATAAAATAGCGATTTCAGTCGTTCCACCACCAATATCTACTACCATGGAGCCTCGAGCTTCATCAACCGGTAAACCAGCTCCAACTGCCGCAGCCATAGGTTCTTCAACTAAATAAACATCCCGGGCTCCAGCACCATAGGCTGACTCTTCGATGGCTTTTCTCTCAACCTGAGTAGAACCACAAGGTACACAAATTAGCACTCGTGGACTTGGGCGCATAAAAAAACTGGAGTCATGAACTTTACGAATAAACTGCTGAAGCATTTTTTCAGTCACTTCAAAATCAGCAATAACACCATCTTTTAAAGGTCTTATGGTAGTGATATTACCTGGTGTGCGGCCTAACATGACCTTTGCATCCGCACCAACGGCAGCAATTGATTTATTGCCGCCTTTTTCTTGACGAATCGCCACAACAGAAGGCTCATTCAATACAATCCCTTTTTCACGCATATAAATTAACGTATTCGCTGTTCCTAAATCGATAGAGAGATCAGCCGAAAAAAGGCCTCTAATTTTATTAAACATAATCTACAAATATTCCAGTTTCTTTCATAAAAATAAAGAGATAAAAGCCTATAGATAAGTGGCTACTCGCTTTATAGAGCGGTGATTATCGCTTACTTCCCCTATAAACAGAAGCATTTCATTAAAAATTATTCAATTTTACGACTAATTGACAATTAGCGCTTATTCTACCTATTTTGCCCTTGATATATCACTTCAACACCTTCACAACCATTCAAATTGCTTAAATTAAATAAAAGCTCGTCGGTTGGTTTAACTGACCAATCACCCGAAGCAATTAATTCCGCTTGTAAGTTATCGAGCCGACAATCAAACCTTACTGGACAGAGTCCTCCTTTATAAGGTGTCAGAGAAGCAATCACATCTGTGGCTAAGGAAGGGCTTTGGCTAAAATTCAACTTGATCTGCAAGTGATCTGACTGGCTCTCGCGCATTTGATTAAATTCATTAATCTCAATAGCACTCATTTTTAAACCACCAGAATAATCATCATGAGCAATATCACCTTTAGCAACCACAACTTCATCCTTACGTAAATACTCTCGGCTGGCTTCAAATAACTCGTTGTAAACCATTAGGTCAACTCGGCCACTTTTATCATCCAGAGTTACAATAGCCCAATTAAGTCCTTTCTTAGTTTTCATCACACGAATGTCTACAATCAAACCAGCAACTCGAACATAATCACCACGCTTAGTGGGTTGCAGACTGGCTAAACGCAAACGACAAACTTGTTTTATTTCTTGTAAATAACGATCAATTGGATGGCCGGTTAAATACAAACCTAAGGTTTCTTTTTCACCCTGTAAAACAGTGGCGTCAGACCAAGGTTGCGCTTGAATAAACTTGGGTTTATTGGTGTCGTTGGACTGAGTCGGTGAACCAAACAAATCATCCTGACCAGCTTGTTGATCCCGCTTAAACTGTTCTGCACTACGAATAGCGTGTTCTAAAGAAGCCATCATCACAGCTCGATTTTCTGCCA
>CAYPMT010000002.1:26889-33860 GCA_964411875.1 uncultured Kangiellaceae bacterium | reverse complement strand
GCACTACGAATAGCGTGTTCTAAAGAAGCCATCATCACAGCTCGATTTTCTGCCAAACTATTTTTCAGACTCAAATCACCTTTAGGTCCCAACCTATCTAATGCTCCGGAACGAATCAGAGCTTCAAGGTTTCTTCGGTTAACTATTTTTAAATCAACTCGATTACAAAAATCAAACATATCCTCATAAGAACCCAAAGCTTTTCGTTCATCAACAATGGCTTCAACCGCTGCTTCGCCAACACCTTTAATCGCACCAATACCATATACAATAGTTTCTTCACCATCGATGGTAAATTTATATTCACCACGGTTTACATCAGGCGGAACAATTTTTATCTTCATAGCTTTAGCATCATCAACATAGGTAACAACCTTGTCAGTATTGTCCATATCTGCCGACATAACTGCTGCCATAAAAGCCGCAGGATAATGCGTTTTTAACCAAGCTGTTTGAAAAGACACTAATGCGTAAGCAGCTGAATGAGACTTATTAAAACCATAACCAGCAAACTTTTCCATTAAGTCAAAAATATGTCCGGCTAAGTCACCATCAATACTCCTTTCCATTGCGCCTTGCATAAAAATTTTACGCTGCTCTCGCATAACTTCTTCTTTCTTTTTTCCCATAGCCCGACGCAATAAGTCTGCGCCACCTAAGGTAAAATTTGCAAGCACTTGAGCAATCTGCATGACCTGCTCTTGGTACAAAATAATGCCATAGGTTGGCTCTAAAATTGGTTTTAGATCCTCATGTTGATAATCTGGGTGTGGATAAGAGATTTCTTGTTTGCCATGTTTACGATTAATAAAATCATCAACCATACCTGAACCCAGTGGACCGGGACGAAACAGTGCGACCAATGCAATAATATCTTCAAAAGAGCTTGGTAAAAGCTTTTTAATTAGCTCTTTCATACCACGGGATTCAAGTTGAAAAACCGCTGCAGTATTACCTGACTTTAATAAATCAAAAGTAGCTTTATCGTTTAGATCAATTTGATCAATTTGAATTTTTTCTTGTTCATCTGTTTTTAATTGTTGATTGATAATATCAATAGCCCAATCAATAATCGTTAAAGTCCGCAAACCTAAAAAGTCAAACTTAACTAAGCCTGCTGTTTCAACATCATCCTTATCAAATTGAGTCACTAGACCACTACCGGCATCATCACAATACAGCGCAGAAAAGTCCGTTAAGTCAGACGGTGAAATTACAACACCACCTGCATGTTTTCCTGCATTACGCGTAATCCCTTCTAGCTTGATCGCCATATCCCAGATGGCTTGAAAATCTTCTTCCTCGTCATAACGCTGTTGTAACTCGGGCTCTTGTTCCCAAGCCTTTGCCAAAGTCATACCTACATCAAAAGGGATCAGTTTTGCAATTTTATCAACAAAGCCATAAGGCTGACTTAATACTCGCCCAACATCACGTATAACCGCTTTAGCGGCTAAGCGACCAAAAGTAATAATTTGTGATACGCTATTACGACCATATTTATCTGCTACATAGTCAATCACCCGATCACGACCATCCATACAAAAATCAATATCAAAATCCGGCATAGAAACACGCTCAGGATTTAAAAATCGCTCAAATAGTAAGTCATATTTAAGTGGATCCAAATCGGTAATATCAAGAGCGTAAGCCACCAGTGAACCTGCACCAGAACCGCGACCTGGACCGACAGGAATTTGATTATCTTTACTCCAGCGAATAAAGTCAGCAACTATTAAAAAATAACCAGGAAAGCCCATTTGATTAATGACATCAAGCTCAATTTTCAAGCGCTCATCATAAGCTTTTCTTTTATCAATAAAATCGATTTCATTAGTATCAAAAATCTGTAGCAAGCGTTTTTCTAATCCTTGCTCACTTAATTGACAAAAGTAATCCTCAATGGTCATACCATCAGGAATTGGATAGTCAGGTAAAAAATATTCACCTAGTGTTAAACTCAAATTACAACGCTTAGCAATTTCAATAGTGTTGTCTATAGCTTCAGGAATATCAGAAAAAACGGCTTGCATTTCTTGCTGACTTTTCAAGTATTGTTGCTCACTATAATCTTTGGGTCGCCTAGGATCATCCAGCACTCGACCTTGATTAATACAAACACGAATTTCATGAGCATCAAAATCATCTTGATTTAAAAAACAAACATCATTAGTCGCAACAACAGGCAAAGAAAACTCCTGCGCAAAATTTACCATATTTTGAATGTAAACACCTTCACCTAAGCGGCCTGTTCGCTGTAATTCTAGATAATAACGGTCAGGAAAATTAGAGCGCCAAAAATCTAACTTTTGTTTCACTAGATGTTGATTATTAGCTAATAAAGCTCGCCCGATATCACCTTGACGACCGCCTGATAAAACAATTAAGCCCTGATTGTTTTCAATTAACCAATCTTTCTCAACAACAGGAAGCCCCATCTTTTGGTTACTTTGATAAGCTCTTGAAATGAGCTTCTTAGCATTGAGATAACCCTGATCATTTTGACATAAAATAGTAATTCGAAAATTTTCTTCCTCTGTATCTGGATCATTAACCCACAAATCAGATCCAACAATAGGTTTTATACCTGCATTAATTGCTTTACGGTAAAATTTAATTAATGCACAAAAATTTGATTGATCGGTCAGGCCAATTGCTGGCATATTTAGTTCACGAGCTTGCTCAATCAAGGCATCAATTCGACAGATACCATCAATCATAGAAAATTCAGAATGAACTCTTAAGTGAACAAATGATTGCTCATTAGAAACAACTGATTGTTGCAATGAGTTTTCTTGTGATCTTGTTTGTTGAGTCATATTTTTTACCTTAACACTTAATTATGACTCAATGATTCAATTCAAATTCAATTTGTTTTTTTACCGGCGCAAAACTTTTTCGATGAATTGATGTAACGCCTTTTTCTCGAATAGCTTGTTGATGATCTTTGGTTGGATAACCTTTATGCTTTGCAAAGCCATAACCTGGAAAGTGTTTTTCCATTGCAATCATTTCAGTGTCTCTATTTACTTTTGCAATAATTGAGGCGGCACTAATTGCCGGCTCAGTTAAATCACCTTTAACAATTGCGTCCCCACTACAGGGTAATTTAGGTAGCCGATTTCCATCAACAAGACAATGTTGTGGTTCTATTGATAAACCTTCTACGGCTCTTTGCATAGCTAATAGACTAGCTTGTAAAATATTAAGCTCATCAATCTCTTCAACTTCACAACGTGCTATGCACCAACTTAATGCTTTTTGTTTAATTTCATCTGAAAGCAATAGACGCTTTTTTTCTGATATTTTTTTTGAGTCAGTTAATCCATCAATAGGTTTTTGAGGATCTAAAATAACCGCTGCAGCAACAACTGGTCCAGCTAAAGGCCCTCGCCCTACTTCATCAATACCTGCAACAATTAGTTGATTAGATTCCACTAGTTAAACCTCTTAAGTTAGATCTTCATGATACATAATTTTCATGCACCAGTTTTCCTGACAATAGATCACCAATAGCTTCAGCTGCTTTTTTACTACCGCCCAATTGCAAGTTTTTATGTAGCTCAACAAACTGTTCCTGTTTTTCTTGCTGACCTTTTTGCTCAATCAATTCAATTAAACTTTGATATAAGCTATCAGGCGTGCAATCATTTTGTATCAACTCTTTCACCATTGGTTTTTTAGCCAGTAAATTAGGTAAAGAGAACTGTTTTATCTTGAGCAGTCGTTTAAATACCCAATAACTAAAAGCAGATACTTTATACGCAACCAACATTGGTTTTTTTAGTAACATTGCTTCCAAAGTTGCCGTACCTGAAGCCAATAAAACCACATCAGCCGCTTGCATCACTTGACGGGACTGGCCATCTACTAATTTTATTGTAGGTCCAAAAGTATTTGAATCTAAATAGCTTTCAATAAGCTTTCGACATTTTTCATTAGCACAGGGTAAAACAAATTGAATTGTTGAATACTTTTTAGCAAGTTTTTCCGAGCCACTAATAAAGTCTGGTAATAAATAATTAATTTCACTCGACCGACTACCAGGCAATAATGCAATAGTTAAACAATTTTTCTTGAGAGACAATGCTTCTCTTGCATCATCAGTGTTTGAAATCATAGGAATTTCATCGGCTAATGGGTGCCCAATGCAAACAGCTGGAATTTTATGTTTTTGATAAATCGCCAATTCAAAAGGAAATAAACAAATCATCAATGAAACACTTTTTTCAATTTTGTAAATACGCTTTTCACGCCATGCCCAAACCGAGGGGCTCACACAGTGAACGGTTTTAATACCTTTTTGTTTTAAGCGATACTCTAAGCCAATATTAAACTCTGGTGCATCAATACCAATAAAACAACTTGGTGATTGTGTAATAATTGTTTTTAACAACTGGGAACGAATTTTTAATAATTCAGGTAAACGCTTTAGAATGGGTACAATACCCATCACTGAAAGTCTTTCCATAGGATACAAACTTTCAAGACCTTCCGCTTGCATCAGCTTTCCGCCAATACCTTTAAATACGGCATTAGGATATTGCTGTTTTAAACACTTAATTAAACCAGCACCGAGAATATCGCCAGAGGCTTCACCCGCTACTAAAAAGAATAATTTACTCACAATAGTCTTCTGGCTAAAGGTTTATCGAGCAATGCCACGTTCAGAAGTTTGTATAAAATCTAACATTTTTTGTATTGGCAAAGAATCAGACATTTCTTGCTTTAATAATTCACTGGCGTCTTCTATTTTTAACCCTTGTCTAAAAATAATTTTATAGGCTTGGCGAATCAAACTAATATCATCCTTTGAAAAGCCTCTGCGCTTTAGGCCTTCAACATTAATTGCTTTGGGAGCCGACTCAGCATAAAGCACATAGGGTAAAATATCTTGGGTCACTGTGCTTCTAATCCCAACAAAGGCATGATCACCAATATGTACGAACTGATGAATGCCAGAAAATCCACCCAAAATAGCAAAATCACCTAAATGTACATGTCCGGCTAAATTTGAACTGTTAGCTATAACAATATCGTTACCTAAAATACAGTCATGTGCAATATGAGTGTATGCCATAAATAAATTATTATTGCCGATGGTCGTTTCTTGTCTATCTTGAGCTGTACCTCGATGAATCGTACAGCACTCACGAATGATATTATTATCACCTATAACTGTACGAGTTGGTTCACCTGCATACTTTTTATCTTGATTTGCTTCACCAATAGAACAAAACTGATAAAACTGATTATTTTTACCAATCTTGGTGTGACCATTAATAACCACATGAGGACCAACAACTGTACCCGAGTCAATCTCAACAAATTCCTCAATAACAGAATAAGGCCCTACTTTAACATCAGGTGCTAGTTGAGCAGAGGGATGTACAATTGCTGTTGCGTGTATCACTGAGGAACATCCTGCTTAGAACACATGAGTTGTGCAGCACAAACCACATTGCCATCAACTAAAGCTTGTGCCTCAAATTTCCATATGGCTCGTTTTCTTTTAATCAACCTAACTTTTAAAGTGATTTGATCACCAGGCTCAACTGGCTGTTTAAAACGCGCATCGTCAACACCAACAAAATAGTACAGAGAACCCTCATCAGGAAGCTCTTTCAAGGTTTTAAAAGCTAAAATTCCAGTCGCTTGGGCGAGCGCTTCTAAAATCAAAACCCCTGGCATCACCGGTCTATGAGGAAAGTGTCCAGTAAAACAAGGCTCATTAACTGTTACGTTTTTAATACCAATTAAATAATCTTCTACTTTGTAATCCAACACTCTATCAATTAACAAAAAAGGATATCGATGGGGTAAGTGCTGCATAATTTGGTGGATATCCATCGTATCCAATGTATTTTTTAAATCGTCATTCATGATTTATCCTGCTGATTTATTAATTGTTTTTCTAATTGTTTTATTTTTCTTGCCAGTTCATCTAACTGATTAAAGCGAACAACATTCTTACGCCATATTTTATTATCCTGCATACCAGTACCAGAAGAAAAAATACCGGCCTCTTTATTCGAGCGGTTCACAAAAGTACCAGCGGTAGTATGAGTTTTAGGCGCAATACTTAAATGGCCAAGAACCGTGGAACGGCCGCTCAATGTCGTATATTCACCGACTTTAGTACTACCAGCAACACCTGAATAAGCAGCCATAGCAACATTTTTACCAAGCACTACATTGTGGGCAATATGACATAAATTATCAATAATAACACCATCACTGATAAAGGTATTTTCAAGCGCTCCTCTGTCAACACAGCTATTAGCACCAATTTCAACATGATTACCAATAATCAATCCACCCGTTTGAGGAATTTTTACCCACTCACCTTTTTCATTGGCAAAACCAAAACCATCTGAACCTAACACCACACCTGAGTGGATAATACACGACTCACCAATAACAACATCATGGTAGACTGAAACATTAGCAAATAAACGAGTTTTGGCACCTAAAGACGAGGCTTGTCCAATAACAGTATTTGCACCAATAACCACTTGATCACCAATAATACAATCATCTTCAAGGACACAACCCGGAGCAATTGATACAGCAGAACCTAAGGTAACATTTTTGCCAATTTTCACTGATTCATGAATACCTGGATTAGGCATGGGTGTTGTATCTAAAAGCTGTGCTACTTTAGCGAAAGCTAAATAAGGATCTTGGACTAAAATATAATTACCTTTAACAAAAGGAACCGCATCTTCAGATAGCAAAATACAACCCGCCTGAGTCGTATTTAAATTCTCATAATACTTCGCTTGATTAAGAAAAGTAATTTGATCAGCTTGAGCAGTAAATAACGATGCGGTTGTTTGAATTAGATGCTCAGCATCACCAAAAAATTGCGCATCAAGCAAATGCGCAATTTGTTCTACTGAGTAAACTTTATCAACCACACTAACTCGCTGGGTTACTAATAAGTTTTAGTACTTTATCTGAAATATCAA
>CAYPMT010000002.1:0-26789 GCA_964411875.1 uncultured Kangiellaceae bacterium | reverse complement strand
ACATCAACAACACCTATTTTAAGATCCGCTGCAATTAAACTCGTTGTAGATAAAAGAATAGCCAGAGTAATAGTTATTTTTTTAAACATTTGATTTACCTTTTTTTTAAATAAAATTGATTTTTAAAATGAATACAGTATTTACTTGCCTAAAAAGTTCTTCCTATATCAAATGAAAAGAACTCTGTTTCATCATCTTGTTGTTGTTTTAACGCTTTAGAAAAGCTTAATGTTAAAGGCCCTAAAGGTGACAACCATTGAAGAGATAAGCCTGTCGATAATCTGTAAGCATCAGGGTCAGAATAATCAGGAAAATCAGCCGGTAAGTTATTTAAGTCGGCATAATCTTCAATAGAAAACTTAGTATCCCAAACATTGCCTGCATCAACGAAAAGACTTGTTCTAACTGAATTACTCTCCTCTGCAAATGGAAGCGGAAATATTAACTCTAAAGTTCCAAGTAGTCTAGCATTACCTCCAGCTCCCCTATTACTGATACTAATTGTGTCAAATTCAGGTGGCAACGACACTTGTGGTCCTTGATCAGCATTAGCAGGATTAGCAGGATCAGCAGGATCAACTGGATTGGCGCTTGTTGCAGCTTGGCTTACTCGTTGTATGAGCCGTGGTCCTACGGTATTAGCATCAAACCCACGTAAGGTTCCAGAGCCACCAGCATTAAAGTTTTCAAAGTAAGGCAAGTTCTCGTTATCGCCATAACCATCTCCCCAGGAAGCTCTAAACGACGTTAAAAAAGTCCAACCTCGAGCAATAGGCAAGTAATTACTAACTCTATAATCTATCTTGTAATACTGCAAATCACTACCTGGACCTGTTCCTGACAAGCTCAACACTTGACTATTACCTCTATCAGGGAAAATACCTCTATTGAGAGTATTTCTTCGCCATGATGCACTCAATCGATAGAGTTTATAATCAAAGTCAGGGTCCACTCTCACATCCTGACCATTATCTCGATAAAAATTAACAACCTGCTCAGAAATATTATTGCTGCCAGCTTTCAATTTACTGCTCTGAAAACCAAGGCCAAAATTAAGTCGAGTAATTTCATTAACAGGATAACCCATATTAAAATCGAAACCTGTTGAATCTAGTTGACTCGTAAACAAATTAATTGAACCAAAATCACTGGTACGATAATAAACACTTGCACCTGCACTAATGCCGTCAAGAGTAAAATAAGGGTCTAGATAACTGAGATTATAATTTTCAGTAAATCGGTTTTTATTAATACTAAAACCAACCGTTTTTCCAGAACCCAAAAAGTTGCTATGACTAACACTTGCATTAAGAGATAGTTTAAATGTATCACTATAACCAACGCCGCCTGAAATAGTTCCTGCCTGGCGCTCCTTAACTTTATAGTTGATATTAACTTGATCGACTTTATCTTGTACCTTAGGTGTTTCAACATCAACTCGTTCTAAATAAGACAGTCGCTGCAAACGAAGTTTTGAACGCTCAACCGACTGAGTTGATAAGGCACCTGACTCCATCAAGCGAACTTCTCGACGCAAAACTTGCTCATTGGTTGAATCATTACCAGTAAAGTTAATACGGTTTACATAAACTTTTTTACCTGGTTCAACATAAAGTGTTAGCTCAACTGTTTTATTTTCTTCATCAATATTAGGGACTGTTACCACTTTAGCGAAAGCATATCCCAAATATCCTAAACTTTCTTTAATCCTCTCTTCGGAAAAAGAAACAACCGCTGCAGAATAAGTATCGCCTTTGATTAAAGGCATTAATTTTTTTAATTGCTCTTGTGACAAAATAAGATCGCCTGAGAAAACAATATCACTAATAGTAAACTTCTTTCCTTCCTCAAGATTAATCGTCAAATAAATCCCCTCTCGATCAGGTGAAATAGAAACTTGAGTCGAAGTATTATTATAAGTTAGGTAACCTCTATCTAAATAAAAAGATCGTAACTTTTCTAAATCACCTGAAAGCTTCTCCCTAGAATATTGATTAGCACTAGAGAAAAATGATAGCCAACCTCCTTCTGATAGTTCGAACTGGTCTAATAACTCATCTTCAGAAAAAAGTTTATTGCCAATAATACTGATTTTTTGTATTTTCGCTGGATTACCTTCATTAATATCAAAGTTAACCTTAATACGGTTACGTGATTGCTTAATCACTTCATCCTCAATTTTTATTGAATACTTACCATGAGAAAAATATTGCTCTTCTATACCAATTTTTATTGCTTGAATAGCCGAAGGATCAAAAACTTCGCCTTTCTCAAAACCTGACTGTTTCATTGCTTCGAGAATTTGTTCAGTTTTGATGTCAGAATTACCATCAATTTCAATTTCCGAAATAATGGGTCTCTCACTAACCTTTATATAAAGTATGTTATCGGAACGGTAAAGCTGAACATTATCAAAAGTATTTGACGAATAAATAGTACGAATAATGATAGGGATTCGCTGGACTTCTAATCTTTCACCAACTTGTAAAGGTAATAGGTTAAAAAAGGTTCCAAGGTCTGTTCTTTGCAAACCAATCACCTCAATTTTTTCTACCACAAAATCAACATCAGGCTTAACAGCTACTGAAAAACTCTGGCTAGAAAAGAACAAGGCCATTAAAAAAACTAACCAACAATTAATTATTTTTATTAAACTATACTGTTTCATTTTATTCTAACGCTGACCTTCTATGGACTTATCAATTATTACATATAATATTGCTGAACAATAGCTCACTATAAACGAGCTATATCATTAAAAATGGCTATCGCCATCAAGGCAAAGACCATTAACATACCTATTTGCATGCCAAACGCCTGAGTTTTTTCAGATAAAGGTTTTCCTTTAACGAGTTCAATCAAAAAGTAAAGCAAATGTCCTCCATCAAGCATTGGTATAGGCAACAAATTAATAAAACCCAAATTAATGCTAATCATGGCAATAAATAAAACAAAAGGTACTAAGCCAGCTCTAGCCGTTCCACCAGCACCTTCAGCGATCGATAATGGACCACTAATATTTTTAAGTGACAACTGTCCAGTGACCAGCTTGCCAAACAAGCGGGCAGTTACCACAATAAATCGTTTAGTTTTATTAAACGCTAAAACCAAAGCATTTAATATATCATCGCCTTTAGCCGTTTTATAATAGCTTGCAGTTTGCGCCGCCTCTTTTTTCGACGGTGTAACACCAGCACCTAAAAAACCAAATTGTTTGCCCGATACCTCTCGACTACCTATGACAACAGGAATATCTTTCAGTTCACCCTCTCTTTCAACGGTAAAAGTAACCGGCTGATTAGGACTAGGCTGAATCATTTCCTTAGTAAGAATACGCCAAGACTTCACTGGTCTTTGATTAAAAGCAACAATTTTATCTCCTACTAATAATCCAGCTTGTGATGCTGCCGTATTTTCTTTAATCATGGACAAAATAGGCTCAATGTTTTGGTCTGCAATAATAGAACGAATGCCTAAAGAATCTAAAATATAACGCTCTGAATTTTCTAAATCCCATTGGCTTAAATCTAAAGTTAAAACTTTATCCGAACCATTACGTGATATCACAGTCAACGCCATGGTGCTTTTTTCACCAATCCGAATAGCTGAACTTAACACAATATCATTTAAAAAATTGACAGGATATCCATCAACATGAGTAATTGTATCACCAGCCTGTAAGCCCGATTTACCGGCAATAGTACTTTTATCTATCTCTCCCATTTGTGTTCCCAATTGAGTAATACCCGCTATAAATATTCCCCAATAAAGTACAATGGCCAAAATAAAGTTAGCTACAGGGCCTGCTAAAACAATCGCTATTCTTTTCCAAACTGACTGACGATTAAAAGCATAGGGTAAATCTTGTTGGCTAACATCTCCCTCTCGCTCATCTAACATTTTTACATAGCCGCCGAGAGGAATCATAGCAACTTGATAGTTCACACCATCCTTTGCTAGACGCTGCCAAATAGGCTTACCAAAACCAATCGAAAAAGTTAATACTTTTACACCCAGTTTTCGTGCAACCCAGAAATGCCCATATTCGTGAATGGTTACTAAAATCCCCAAAGCAATAATGAAATAAAAGATATTTTCAATAAAGGTCATAAAGTACTACCTATCTTTTCAACCAATTCAGTCGCCTTCTTCCGCGACTTTTTATCTCTATCAATAATATGCTGAATCGAGCTAGCCGACTCCATCTGAGTATTATCTAATGTTTCTTGAATAATCTTTGCAATATGAGTAAAGCGAATTTTATTATTTAAAAATGCATCAACCGCAATTTCATTAGCAGCATTAATCACACAAGGCGCAATACCTCCCATCATCATGGCTCGTTCCGCTAAACCTAAACACGGAAAACGATTATAGTCAGGTGACTCAAAAGTTAAACTATTCATCGAATAAAAATCTAAAGGCTCAACGCCTGCATCAATTCGCTCTGGCCAAGCTAAAGTATGCGCAATTGGTGTACGCATATCAGGACGTCCCATTTGAGCTAACACCGAACCATCTTCATAGGAAACCATTGAGTGAACAATACTTTGAGGGTGAATCACAATATCAATTTTTTCTAGTGAAACACCAAATAAGAAACAAGCTTCGATTAACTCTAAGCCCTTATTCATCATGGTTGCTGAATCAACCGATATTTTTTTACCCATATCCCAATTAGGGTGTGCACAAGCCTGTTCTGGCGTCACTTCACTTAACTGGTTTAAGGGTAAGTTTCTAAATGGTCCGCCGGAGCCAGTAAGAAAAATTTTATGTAAACCTTGAGTTGAAACTTGTGAGTGCGAAGTTTCATTTTTTGATAAGCATTGAAAAATAGCATTATGCTCGCTATCAACAGGCAGTAACAAAGCACCACTATCTTTGACCGTATTCATAAACAGCTCGCCTGACATAACAAGCGCTTCTTTATTCGCAAGTAAAACCTTTATTCCTCTTTCAACTGCAGCCAAAGTAGGTAATAAGCCAGCCGCGCCAACAATCGCAGCTAAAACTGTTGATACTTCCTCTAATTCAACAGCTTCTACTAATGATTCGGAACCAGACTTTACAACTGTTGTAATTTTATTTTGTTCAAGTAATGAAGCTAATTGTTGAGCCGCCTGGTGGTCTTGCATCACTGCAAGCTTAGGATGAAATTCCACACACTGTTGAAACATTTTTTCAACGTTTGTATTAGCCGTTAAACAAACAACCTTGTACTCTTCTCGGTTACGCTGGATAACATCTAAAGCATTAGAGCCAATAGAGCCCGTTGATCCAAGAATACAAACCTGTTGCTTCATCGAAACCAACCCAAATAACTAAAGGTTAAAAAGTAAATCGGAGCCACAACAATCGAGCTATCTAACCGATCAAGCAAACCGCCATGACCAGGTAATAAATTACCTGAATCTTTATAACCAGCTTCTCGTTTTAATGCACTTTCAAATAAATCACCAAAAACTGACAATGCTGCCAAACCGGCTACAACAGCAAGGTAAGCAAATAAACTTTGTAGTGGAATTGATAAAATCAAACTAGCTATCCAAGCAATAACAACACTTAACGAGACGCCACCGACAGCACCTTCCCAAGTTTTATTTGGACTCAAATTAGACGCTAATGGTTTTTTACCAAAATACTTACCAACAAAATAAGCACCTGTATCCGCTGCCCAAATAATAACAAACATCAACAACAAAAATTTTGCGCCGACATAATCACTTTCAAAATAACCAATATTACGAACACTAATAAGTGTCACGAAAAAAGCAGGCAACAAAGCAAAACCTAACAAACCTCTGATAACGAAATTAGCCCACCATTTAGCGACTACCGAATAAAGTAAAACAATAAAAACAGTCACAACAATCGCACCAACGGAAACTGCAAGAACGACCATAGCTGGATCCCAAATCAAACGCAGCGGCCAACTGGGTGAGGGCCAAAAAGCTATATCATTAGAAACAAACCACAAACCAATATTTAATAAACTAATACAAAGTGCATAACCAGATCCTAAAACAGCCACTTTTACACCTGATAACTTTGCCCACTCTAAAGCCATTAAATAAACTAAAACCACAACGACTGCAGCAAAAAAATCAAGATGAACAAAAAAAAGCGCCGTGATAACCAGAGGTAATAGAATCAGTGCTGTTATTATTCGTTGTCGTAACATAAAAACAAGTTATCTCTTGATAGTTATTTAGGTTGTATTTAAATTTAAGTTATATTAATTTTAAACTGGAATTGGCTTTAAAAAGATAGTTTCGAAATATTCGACTAACTTTGCTGTTCATCTACTTGACTACCAGTTAAGCCAAATCGTCTCTGCCGAGTTTGGTAAGCTTCTAATGCACTTTCAAAAGAAGTTACATCAAAATCAGGCCATAGCGTATCGCAAAAATAAAGCTCGGCATAAGCAGCCTGCCAAATTAAGAAATTACTAATACGTATTTCACCACCAGTTCGAATTAACAAATCTAAAGGCGGTAAATCAGCAGTTGATAATTTTGATGCCAACATAGTTTCATCAATTTCTTCACAGGCTCCTTCCTTTAACAACTGATTAGCAGCATTAATTATATCCCATCGACCACCATAATTAGCCGCAATATTTAAGCATAATCGTTGATTATCTTTAGTCAAATCTTCAGCATCAACAATACTTTTTTGTAGCTTTGAATTAAAAGCTTTAATATCACCTAAAAATTTTAACTTAATGCCATTTTGATTTAACTTTTTAATCTCACGATTTAACGCCATAATAAATAATTCCATTAAATAAGAAACTTCTTCTTTAGGGCGCTGCCAGTTCTCACTACTAAAAGCAAATAAAGTTAACGATTCAATACCTTTATTAACTGAGGACTCTATAATTTCTCGAGTTCGCTCAACACCAGCTTTATGCCCACTCGTACGTTGCTTACCACGAGCTTGGGCCCAGCGGCCATTACCATCCATGATAATTGCAATATGTTTAGGTAGTTTCTGCATTAACTTTTTTCGGTTTTTATACTCAGTAAAAATAACAACGCCGTGTTGATAAACACGGCGCCTAATAATTTAATTAACTAATTTATATTTCCATTAGTTCTTTTTCTTTTTCCGCAGCAAGCTCTTCAACTTTTTTAACATGTATATCAGTTAGCTTTTGTATTTCATCTTCGGAGCGACGCTCATCATCCTCACTAATCTCTTTTTCTTTTTCTAACTCTTTCAAGGTTGAATTAGCATCACGACGAATATTTCGAATAGCCACCTTAGCTGCTTCAGATTCATTTCCCACCACCTTAATCATGTCTTTACGTCGCTCTTCAGTCAATGGCGGTAAAGGCAAACGAATTAAATTCCCACTTGTATTAGGGGTGATGCCAATATCGGATTCCATAATTGCTTTTTCAATCGGCTGTATCATGGATTTTTCGAAAGGTTGTATAGCAAGAGTTCTAGAATCTTGTACGGAAACATTAGCCGCTTGATTTAAGGGTGTATCAACGCCGTAATAAGAAACCGTCAAGTGCTCCAATAAACTTGGATGGGCTCGCCCTGTTCTAATTTTTTGCAATGAAAGTTTAAATGCTTCTATACTTTTATCCATACGTAAATTCGCATCTTGTTTTATTTCATCAATCACTTTTTGCTACTCCATAATATTTTAAATCAGTATTTCAAATGGTATGAAACAAGCCGAGCCAATTTTGTATTAACAATTAATCAAAGTTCCTTCATCACCTGACATAACAGCTTTAACTAAAGCGCCTGGCTTTTGCATGTTAAAAACTCTAATTGTTTTATTATGATCGCGGGCTAAACAAAAAGCGGTTAGGTCCATTATGCCTAACTGCTTTTCTAAAGCCTCTGAATAAGTTAACTGTTGGTACATAACTGCATCTGAATGCACATTAGGATCCGCAGAATAGACACCATTGACTTTAGTTGCTTTTAAAATCTCATCAGCATCAATTTCTATGCCACGCAAACAAGCGGCCGTATCGGTTGTAAAAAAGGGATTACCTGTGCCTGCTGTAAAAATGACTACTTGACCATCACGCATAGAACGCAATGCAAATCGCCGATCATAGTCTTCACAAACACCAGTAAGAGAAATCGCTGACATTACACGAGTTCCAACACGAATGCGCTCCAAAGCATCCTGCATAGCTAAAGAGTTCATCACAGTTGCAAGCATTCCCATGTGGTCACCTGCAACCCGATTCATACCAGCTTTTGCCAGCTTTTCACCGCGAAACAGGTTGCCACCACCAATGACGACTCCAACCTGAATACCTTCTTCGGTTAACTCTTTAATTTCAGTAGCAATTCGGTCAAGTACGCTAGGGTCAATACCAAGCTGTTCTTCCCCCA
The DNA here is from genome assembly GCA_964411875.1 of uncultured Kangiellaceae bacterium. Taxonomy (GTDB): domain Bacteria; phylum Pseudomonadota; class Gammaproteobacteria; order Enterobacterales; family Kangiellaceae; genus Aliikangiella. The sequence continues at coordinate 18,419 of CAYPMT010000002.1, read as the reverse complement.
TTAAAGCTTCTCCACTTAATTTAAGCAGAATTCGTCTTGTGTTTTTTTGAGGTGCAGAGCTTGGCATTGGTGTTCCTCTTCAACTTAATACATAGAATGAATAGTAATTATTCGCCTTTAACTTGAGCCATTACTTCAGCAGCAAAGTCATCTTCTTTCTTTTCAATACCTTCACCTACTTCTAATCGTACCATAGAAGTCACTTGAGCATTAGCTTTACCGAGTAAATCACCTACTGTAGCTGAAGGGTCTTTGACAAAAGCTTGCCCAACCAAACTGACTTCAGCCGCAAACTTTTTCATACGACCACCAATCATCTTTTCAACAATATCAGCAGGCTTGCCACTATCAAGTGCTTGCGCGGTAAAAATTTCCTTTTCTCTATCGTAAACATCTTGTGAAATATCTTCAGCCTGAATGAACTGAGGATTGGTTGCAGCAACGTGCATTGCAATATCTTTAGCCAAGTCTTGGTTGCCACCTTGCAAAGCAACAACCACACCAATTCGACCACCATGAATATAAGTCGCTAAAGCACCTTCATTTGCCTCAATAATTTGAGTTCGGCGAACACCAATATTTTCGCCTATTTTGGCAATCAGGTTTGTTCTAGCTGTTTCAACAGTTTCACCACCAGATAATTGTGCAACATTAAGTTGCTCGATATTAGTTGTTTTATTAGCTAATGCTACATCCACAACTTGTTGAGCAAAACTGGTAAAACTTTCATCTCTTGCCACAAAATCAGTTTCAGAGTTGATCTCAACAATAGCTGCCAACTTACCATCGTCACTAGCTTTAGCAACAATTAAGCCTTCTGCTGCAATTCGGCCGGCTTTTTTCTCCGCTTTTGCGGCACCAGACTTACGCATATTATCAATGGCTGTTTCAATATCACCATCAGTTTCAACCAGCGCTTTTTTACATTCCATCATGCCTGCGCCTGTTCTTTCGCGCAGCTCTTTTACTAAGGTAGCAGTAATTGCCATTTTAAAATCTCCAAAAATAAATATATGTTAAGCAATAATATATGTAATTTTTAACTCGAGTTTGTTGCTTGCTTTATCTAGCAGTATTTTAGCGTCAGTGCTGGACTAAAAAACACCACTTAAAAGTATCAAAACTAAATACAGTTAAAAAATAGGGGGCTATGCCCCCTATTTTTATCCATTTTTAAAACTAACTTAAAGGCGACTATTCAGCAGAAGCCTCAGTTTTCGCATCTCCGGTATCTTTGTTTGCTTCTTCAACAAACTCATCAACAGATTCTTCACCATCATTAACAGGTGCTGTTGCAACACTTTGACGACCATCAAGAATAGAGTCCGCAGCTGATGATAAATAGAGTTGAATGGCCCTAATCGCATCATCATTACCTGGAATAACGTAATCAACCCCTTCTGGGTTTGAGTTACTATCTACAACGGCAATAACAGGAATACCTAGTTTGCGCGCTTCAGAAATAGCGATAGACTCATGATCAGCATCAATGACAAATAAAGCGTCAGGTAGACCACCCATATTTTTGATGCCGCCAATACTCGCTTCTAACTTTTCCATCTCACGAGTCAGTAACAAAGCTTCTTTCTTAGTCAAGCGTTCAAAAGTACCATCTTCACTCTGCTTTTCTAATTCTTTAAGACGATTAATCGATTGGCGGATAGTTTTATAATTGGTTAGCATACCACCTAACCAACGTTTATCAACAAAGAACTGGCCACAACGAGTGGCTTCTTCTTTAATGATTTTTCCAGCGCTACGCTTAGTGCCAACAAAAAGCACTTTTCCCTTACGGGCAGCAATTGAACTAAGAAAGTTCAGCGCATCATTAAACAGAGGAAGAGACTGCTCTAAGTTAATAATATGAATTTTATTACGTGCACCAAAGATATAAGGCTTCATCTTTGGATTCCAAAAACGGGTACGGTGACCAAAATGCACACCGGCTTGTAGCATATCACGCATTGTGACTTTTGCCATATTCTATGAACTCCTGATTTTAAAAGGGTTATGCCTCCGCTAGTCCCAACTATTAACCTCAAACTCTAAATTAAAGCGAAGCACCCTAATAGCCGTGTCGAGTAGCGTGTGAATTTAAGTATTAACAACAAAACGTTAATACGGCGCGCTTTATACCATAAACACGGGGTAAGGCCAAGAAAAATCGATTTTTAATGCTAGTTTAGGTAGTTATTTGATGGGCTATTAAGTTAAAGGCGTTAGCTTAAATTCCTGACATTTATCAAGCCTAATTCAACCTCTTTTAGTGAAAAATCAGTCTGAGACGGCTTCTTATCAATCATTTTAGGAATATACTGTTTAAGTTGTTGACTTTTCCTCGTATAAAACGCCGCTAGTGCAATACCAAAAAATAAGCCTAATAAACAACCAATAATACTCGCTATTTCAGAGCTTCCCGTAATATGCCCAAGCCAAGCTCCTACAAACAAACACACCAAAGGTAACCAATAAAGTACAAAAGAAGCTTTATTAACGCTTACTTTAGGCACGCCAATGGTTACTTGATCACCAACTTTTGCACCTAACTCATTGTTTATCTTAGAAATAAAGACTTTACCTGCAAGATATTTTTCTAAAATACCATTGCCGCAAGTTGATTCAACCCGACAAGAGGAGCAGACCAACTTAGATTGAGTATTAACCCAAGCCACCCCTTGTTCTACTTTAGTAACGATGCCCTTTTCTTTAAGCATGAAAGTTAATACTTTTAATAATAATGAGAGAATAACAACTAAGTAACCCCGTTATTCGTTAGATTCTATTTTTTCTGCCTCAGATGCTGACATTGTATTCTTTTCTTTAACGTCAGATTCTTTTTCAGGTGCTTCAAGTACAATTGAGCGAGTCATATAATCCCCGCCGACTAGCTCCTCATTAGCCTGTAAAAACTTCTGATTAGAAAGCTCTAGCATCTGTTGAATTTGCTCTAATTCTGCTTGTTCAGTGGCTATTTCTGAAGACGAACGTAACTTTTCTTGGGAGACTAGCCCATTGATACCAGTCTGATTGCTGTCAAGACTACTAAACATTTGTACTGAAAATACAGTCGCTAAAGCAACACTAGCCGCAATAGAAAAGCCAGTTAACCGCTTTTTCCAACTAGGAAACGCAACCACGCTTACACTAACCTTATCTGAATCGGAAGAATTAATTGAGCGTTCGAAATCTGCTTGATTTAACACCGATTCTTGAGCAATTTTCCCCGATATCAACTGAGTCAACTGAAAGGAGTTATGGGCTGAAAGCTCATTATTAACCGCAGAACGGATAGTCTGGTAACGGTATAAAGACTCAGCAGCTTTAGGATCAGATAATAATTGCTCAATCGTTTTATCTGATACTTCGCCATCTAAAAAATCAGATAAGCACTGCTTGGTATAATCATCATTTGACATATTATTTGTCGCTCTCTCTTTCACTAACCAACTATCTCACTAACCAACTATAATCCTTACAAACACCAACTCCATGTACTTAATTGCTTTAGAGGCCCTATCTCGGACACAAACTGTTACAAAAGGTTCAATAAATATACTTTTTTAGGTTGCATTAACTAAATAATAGCTTGTCAATCATTGGATAGATCACTAATTAACGGCTTAATATTGGCATCAATGGCCTCTCTAGCTCTAAATATTCTTGAACGAACTGTACCAACAGGACAATCCATGGCTTCAGCTATCTCTTCATAGCTCATGCCTTCAACCTCTCTCAGTGTGATCGCCGTCTTTAAGTCATCTTGTAACTCTTCAATCGTTTTAGTGATCACTTCTTGAAGCTGGTCTCTCATCAATAACTTTTCCGGTGAAGCATTTTCTGTGAGATCAGATCCAATGGCGTAACCTTCAGCATCTTGAGAGTCAACATCAGTTGCCGGAGGCCGACGACCTTTAGCCGTCAAATAGTTTTTAGCTGTATTAACCGCTATTCGATAAAGCCAAGTATAAAACTGACTATCACCACGAAAATTCGGCAATGCCCGATAAGCTTTAATAAAAGTCTCTTGAGCAACATCATAAACTTCTGATGAATCATTAACAAATCGCCCAATAATGACTAAGATTTTGTTTTGGTACTTGGCAACAAGAAGATCAAACGCCTGTTTATCACCATTTTGTACTTTTTTGACTAATTTTTCGTCAGTTACATTACTCATTGAAAATTTGACTACCCTTAACACACCTGTGCAGATAAAAAGTTATTAATACTTTTTATTCGTTAGCAAAATACCTTGCAACCTATTGATAATAGTTTTATCTCAAGTTTTGACATAAAACGGTCAGACTTGAATAGCTAATAGGAGTTCCTTAAAAACGCTTAGAGATTCTTAATATTACAAAAATACTTAAGTAAGATTGGATTTTATCATTAGATTTCAGCAAAATACTCTCAAATTCTACAAAAATTTACAAAACTATGACAATTCAACATCAATCTGATGTTTTAATAATCGGTAGTGGTGCTTCAGGACTGACTTGCGCATTACAACTTTGTAAACACTTTTCCGTTAATGTCCTCTGTAAAAGCAAGTTAACTGAAGGTTCGACCTATTATGCCCAAGGAGGTATTGCGGCGGTCTTAGATAGCCAAGACTCGGTCGAAGCACACATTAATGATACCTTAATCGCTGGTGCAGGATTATGTAAACAAGAGTCGGTAGAATACAGCGTTAAACAAAGTCGCGCAGCGATCGAGTGGCTTATCAAGCAGGGTGTGGATTTTAGTCGTGATGAAAACAGTTCATCAGAACTAAATAAACAATCCGGATTACAAGGTTATCATTTAACTCGTGAGGGCGGGCATAGTCATCGACGAATTATTCATGCTGCCGATGCAACCGGCAAAGCGGTACAAACTAGTTTATCTGACATGGTTAGGAATCAATCCAATATTCAGCTATTTGAACATTACAATGCCGTCGATCTAATTACTTCATACAAGCTGGGGGTTATTGGGCAAAGAAATACCTGCCATGGCGCTTATGCATTAAACCGTCAAACCGGTAAAGTCGAACTTTTTAAAGCTCGCTTCGTGGTTTTAGCATCCGGTGGCGCAAGCAAAGTTTATCTTTATACCAGCAACCCGGATGTTTCCAGTGGTGACGGCATTGCTATGGCATGGCGAAGTGGCTGCCGTGTCGCTAACATGGAGTTTAACCAATTCCACCCAACCTGTTTATACCATAGTAAAGCCCACTCTTTTTTAATCAGTGAAGCTCTAAGAGGTGAAGGCGCTTTACTCAAACTGCCGAATGGCGAACGCTTCATGCAAAACTTTGATGAAAGAGCAGAACTAGCTCCACGAGATATTGTTGCAAGAGCTATCGATCATGAAATCAAACGTTTAGGTATTAAATGTGTTTACCTCGATATTAGTCATAAAGACCCAGCATTTATTCGCGCGCACTTTCCTACCATTTATAAACGCTTGCTAAAAATTGATATTGATATAACGAAAGATCCTATCCCTGTTGTGCCTGCAGCTCACTATACCTGTGGCGGCATTGTGGTTGATAACGACTCCAAAACTGATATTAAGAATTTATTCGCCGTCGGTGAGGTTGCCTTTACTGGACTACATGGCGCTAACCGCATGGCCAGTAATTCATTACTTGAGTGTTTGGTTTATGCCATGGCTGCTGCCAACAAAATGATTAGTTTAAAAGATTCCCCCTACCAAAATGATCTCCAGCTACCCGAGTGGGATGAAAGCCAAGTCGCTGATTCAGATGAAGAAGTTGTTATTTCACACAACTGGCATGAGCTTCGACATCTCATGTGGAATTATGTCGGCATTGTACGCACTAGCAAAAGACTTGAGCGAGCCAAACGTCGTATTCAATTACTCAAACAAGAAGTTAAAGAATATTACGCAAACTTTCGCGTTAATAGTAATTTACTCGAACTAAGAAATTTAATCACTGTCGCTGAGCTCATTATTGAATGCGCTATACGCCGTAAAGAAAGCCGTGGGCTTCACTATACCTTGGACTATCCAGAAACAGAATCAACAGCTAAAAATACCGTACTATCAAAGTTTGACTAACTGTTTCTAGTCACTATGTTTATTAGTTAGACTATCTTAAATTTTGTTTAACTAGATAAACCAACTGGCTATAAAGCTTTTTACCTAACTGTGAACGAGAAAACAGCCAACAATAATGATTATCTCCATCACTAAAATGCAATAAGCTTAATTGTCTACTAACCCAGCTCGTATTTTCTAATCGTAAATAGACTATCTGCTTATTAGAACTAGACGTTTTTAGTTCTGTTCTTAGAGCTTGCATTAACCAATTTTCACCACTCCAACAGAGATCATCATCTGACTGAGTTATTCTTTGATAATGTTTAAAACAATAGAAACAAGATAATAACAAACTAAAAAGTAGCAATAATTTTTGCCAGTTAATACCCCACCCAATAAAACTCCAAACGAACAACAAACCATGTATGATGATTACCACAGCTAAAACATAAGGTGATTTTTTAATAGGAAATCGAGCTGCGATTTTCATTGAACGTCCTTATTCATTTAAAACTGCCTTGTATTTTTTAAGCTTTATTGCACCCAATATTCAACTTTTCTCGAATCAACTCAATCATTGGAATAAACGCTGAAGTTGAACATTGACCATATCCCATTAGCCAAGTATATAGGTCAGGGTCTGTCTCATTTAATAACTGAGCAAAACAATCTTTTTGCTGCTGCTCCAAATCATCAAAAAAATTTTCAAGAAATGGCTTTAAAATAACATCTAGCTCTAACATGCCACGACGGCACTGCCAAGCTAATTGAGTTTTCATATTTGTTTTTAAATCAGTCATATAACTATTCAATAGATTCTTATTCGATTCATCAACCTATATTTGGCATAATAACAACAAATAATTTCAAGCAACAATTTTTCTGTCGATAAAATAACTTATGAACTCTCTCAATTCATCTGATACAAAAAACTGCCTACTTGCTAGTTTTGGCATTATTCAATTAACTGGCCAAGATAGTATTAAATTTTTACAAGGCCAGATTAGCATTAATGCTGAGCATATTGAACCAGGAAAACTCTCTCTTGCTGCACTTTGCAACCCACAAGGCCGTTGTATTGGGTTATTTTTTGCTACTAAAACTGCCGACTCAATTTATTTAATCCTAAAACAAGAGACTATGCCAGAAACAATCGCTACATTAAAAAAATATGCGGTTTTCTTTAAAACAGAAATTACTGATGTATCAGAACAATTCCAATTACATGGACTTATTACCTCATCAGGCGAAACTATCACTCATAACCAGCCAGACTCAACATTTTGTTCACTCAACAATGAGTTAGCAATGGTTATAACACCAATATCCATAGCTACTGAAGAAACTAAAAGCTTAAACTTACCAAATGAAAATGATTGGTCTTATCAATTAGCTAAACAAAAAATTCCTTGGCTGACCCAATCCACCCAAAATCAATTCCTACCCCACGAACTTAATTTGCCAGAGCTTTCAGCTGTCGACTTTAAAAAGGGCTGCTTCACTGGCCAAGAAGTGATTGCTCGCATGCAATATAAAGGTAAACTGAAATCCCATATGCAGTTATTAATCACTCACTCGCCTATAGAAGTTGAACCTCTGCAAGCTATTGTTTCAGATGAAAAAAAAGTGGGAAAAGTAATTTGCTCTGTAACACATCATAAAGAAAATACGCTTATTCTAGCGATAATGAGAGATAGTTGTCTAAATCAAACAAGTTTTCAACTAAACGACAAAAAAGCTTCTATACTTAATTTACTAGTAGACCCAAGCGATTAGATTTTATGGACTTAGAACAAACCTTTCTAGATGAACTCGTTGATGCAATAGACAATGATCGACTAACATTACCAACATTGCCTGAAGTTGCTTTAAAAATTCGAGAAGCCGTCGAAGATCCTGAAGTGAGTTGTGGCTCACTCGCCGGAGTGATTGGTCAAGATGCCGCTTTGGCAGCTAAAGTGATTCAAGTAGCTAATAGCCCGCTGATACGTGGCACTGTTGCTGTCGATAACCTGCAATTAGCCATCACACGCATGGGACTCACTTTCGTAAGAAACCTTGCAACGGGTTTAGCAATGGAGCAAATGTTTCAGGCCACCAATGATGAAATTGATAAGCGCTTGCGTGACTCTTGGGAACACTCACTTCAAGTTGCTTCAATTAGTCACGTGATGAGCAAACATTACACAAAATTACAACCGGACCAAGCCACTCTAGCAGGGCTTGTTCATGAAATTGGCACTCTACCAATTTTAACACTAGCGGAAGAAAACCCGGAAATTCTTGAACAGACTGAAGTTCTTGATCGAATTATTGAACGCTTAAGAGGCAGAGTCGGCCATGCAATTTTATCTGCCTGGGACTTTCCCGAAGAACTGAAACTCGTCCCTCTACACTGCACTAATTTTGATCGTGATGAATCAGAAACTGCTGATTATATTGATGTCGTTCAAGTTGCAAAACTACAATCCTATCCGGAAAATGCTAATCCCTACGCAAATATTGACACTAATAATATCGCATCTTTCAGGAATTTAGGCTTATCAACTGATATTGAAATACAAGATATTGATACTATTGCCGAAGAAGTCAAAGAGGCTAAACAAGCCTTTTCATAAAACCAACATGTCTAATTCATCGGCTCATCCATTTCGCCGGCTGACAAGTTTATGTTTATTATTCCTTTTTAGTACTTCAGTGAGAGCCGACTATATTTTTCAAACGGTCTCAGGTGAAAATTTTGATACTGTTTCTAACAATGTGGTTTGGACTAATGATGCTGGACAAACCGATTACCCTTCAGACGATGACTATCAATTAGTCAACATCGGCTTTACCTTTTATCTGGGTGAAATCGCTTACACACAAGTCAGAATTCTCAGCAATGGCGCACTTCATTTTGGTGCTGACCAAGGTTTTCATAAAGACTACTCAAACGAAGCACTAGCAATTACTGGATTTGTTGGTGGCCCAGGATTTGAAGAAGCTGCCGATAGAACAATTTTAGGTTACTGGGATGATCTTGAACCTAGCCTGGGCGGCACGGTTCGCTATGGGACACTAGGTAGCCCAGCTAACCGTAGGTTTGTTGTCTCATGGGAAAATGTACCGCGCTATAACGGACCAACTTCAAGTTATTCTTTTCAAATAGTTCTTTATGAAAATGGCCAAGTTCGATTTCGTTATGGCAATGATGATGCTAATGGCTCAGGTGCTACTATTGGTATTGAAGTCGATGATAGCGACTTCACACAATTTTCGCTTAACAGTAATTCAGTTAGTGATGCCAACGATATTCTCTGGACAAGAGAGTTGCCCAGACTTGTCTCAGCGATAGCTGATTGCAATAGTGATACTGTCACTCTAACTTTTGATGCGCCGGCTTCACCCATACGCGCTAATGATTTAGGTAGTTTTAGCATTGATAATGGCGTGACTATTCTTAGCGCTAATTTAGTTAATTCAACGACTCTTGAACTGAATACCGATGGACTATCACCTAGCGTAACTTACAACCTATCAACCACAACACCTACACAAAATATTAGCTTCTCACAGGCAACAATTATTGCTGCTAACTATACCGATGACTTTAGTAGTGGCGGCTATGCCGGTGGTTCAACTAACTGGACAAGCGACTGGGTAGAAATTGCCGATGATGGCACGCCAGCTGGCGGCAATGTCACCATTGTTGGCGGCGAACTTTGGATGGATGATAGACCGAATAGTGGCGGCGAGCCTAGTATTTATCGTGAAGCCGATTTATCTAGTTTAACCAGCGCCACTTTTTCATTTGACTATAATACCCCTAACACTTTAGAAAATGGTGACCGCTTTGATATTCTAGTTTCCTCTGATGGCGGCGCAAATTACACCCTACTCGATACTTTTAGTAATGACGTCAGTGGTAGTAGTTCTTATGATATTTCGGCTTTTATTTCGAATAATACGCGAATTCGATTTACCATTGAAAATGCTTATGGTGGCAATGGTGAAAGAATTGAAATTGATAATGTTTCCATTGCTGGAACAGAAATCCAGCCTTGTATTTCCACGCTCAATAATTTCGTCATTACCCATGATGGCAATGGCATTAATTGTTTAAGAGAAGCCATTAGTATTAGCGCCCTAGACTCAAGTAACTCAACAGTCACTGACTATACAGGAACGATTAACCTAAGCCTTATCACCAATAATGGTAACTGGTTTACACTCGATAGTGGTGGAGCCAGTGCCGACGCGGCACAAGGTTCACTCGTCGATACCGCAGGCGATAACAATGGCGCTGCGACTTACCAATTTGATGCTAACGATTTGGGTAATGTCACACTCTACTTAGAAAATACTCAAGCTGAAACCACTAACATCAATATTTCTGAAGGTGCAATTACCGACGACAATAGCGAAGGTAATATCACCTTTCGTCCCTTTGGTTTTGTTTTTGACCCATCACCAATTAGTACTCAAATTGCGGGACGAGCTTTTAATGTCACTCTTACTGCTGCAGGACAAACGCCTACGCAAACGAATTGCGGTGTTATTGAAGAGTATACCGGCAATCAGAGTATTAACTTTTGGTCTAACTATTCTCTGCCAATAACTAGCACCACTCAAATACTGGTCAATGGAAATAGCATTGCAACCACTGAGGCCTCATCCACAGGTCAAAACATTACTTTTACTAATGGCGTAGCAAACATTAACGTGCAATATAATGATGTCGGTCAAATTAGTATCAGTGCAAAAGATGAAACAGGTATTGGTGAACCAACTAGTGGAAACATTGATGAAGTTATTGGTGGTATTAGTCCTTTCGTTGTGCGTCCATTTGGTTTTGATATTCAAATCATCGGCAACCCTTATGCCGATGATGCTAATGATGTTCCCTTTTTTACTCAAGCAGGCAATGATTTTTCTATGCTTCTTCGAAGTGTTCTTTGGCAAGCAGCTGACGATCTCAATGGAGATGGGATTCCAGATCCTTTTATTGACACGGATAGCAATGGCATACCTGATACTGGTGGTGACTTAAGCAATAATAACGCGACGCCCAACATTTCAGCAATTACCGGCAATGTTCAACTTTCACCCACAGCTTTAATTATTACTAACTCAAATGGCGCTTTATTAATAACTAGCTTTGATTTTTCAAACTTTACTAGCGGCAGTTATACTTTTGATCAACGCTGGGATGAAGTCGGCATATTACAGCTTGATGCATTAAACACTAACTTTATGAATAGTGGTGAAAACATTACCGGCCAGCGAAATAATATCGGTCGCTTTATTCCCGCCAATTTTCTTCTAACAATCGACTCAATCACACCAGAGTGTGGTAGCTTTACCTATGCCGGCTTTGACGACGGCAGTAATCCTGGACTCGATAAAGATGGACAAGCTTTCACCATTTCGGGCGATATCACTGCTCGAAATACCAGTGGTGGAACAACACAAAACTATGCTGATGGATTTGCCCTAGGTGACTTTGCAAAATTAACCAGTACGCAAATAACAGCTCAATCGTTTAATGCCAGCACGTCAAGCCCAGACTCAGGACAAATTAATTTTTCATCGAGCGCATTGAATTTTGTTAATGGCGAGAGCAGTTACAGTGACATCAACAGTCATTATCAATATAGCGCTGTATCTTCGCCTTTTAATCTACGCATTGATCTTATAGCCACAGATTCTGATGGAGTTACAAGCGGAACAATCAACTCCAATAATTTTGAAGTCAGGTTAGGCCGATTAGTTTTAGTTGATACTTATGGTCCTGAAACCAGTGATATTGAAATGCGCTTACGAACTGATTATTTTACTGGTACCAATTGGGCAACCAATGTTGCGGATAGCTGCACAAACTATATTAATACTAACGTCAGCTTTAATGTCGCAAGTTACACCAATAACCTTTCTGCTGGTGAAACCAATATTTTTTCTCCCACATCAAGTCAAAACCTAGTGAATGGCACAAGTGCTATTGGTAATGGACTCTGGTTTTCGGCGCCAGGGAATAATAATTATGGCAGTGTTGAAATTGATTTTGACCTCTCCAGTCAAGCATGGCTAGGGTTTGACTGGAGTAACGATAATAATATTGATATCAGCAATGCTGTATTAAGCTTTGGTTATTATCGTGGTAGTGATCGTGTCATTTATTGGCGAGAAATAAAAAATTGATCACCCTTTTCATTAATTCAACTTGCTGAAAAATAATTAATCCTTTATCTTAGCTGCATATATTTTACTTAACCGAGTTTCATTTAAATTATATGATGAATTTAATTATGCAAGGACAAATAAGCCTTGTCATATTACTAATAATCGCTATCATTATTTCTTTAACTTTTCATGAGTTTGGCCATGCCTGGACAGCAAAAAAGTTTGGCGATAATACCGCAGAAAGAATGGGACGGCTTACTTTAAATCCCGTATCCCATATTGATCCTATGGGATTGTTAATGGTTGTACTGATTGGTTTTGGTTATGCTAAGCCTGTACCAACCGATCCAAGAAATTTCAACTCACCGCAAGCTTCTCTATGGATATCGGCTGCTGGACCAGGCATGAACTTATTACTCGCCTTTATTTTTATCAATTTAAAAGTTGCCGCATTTACTTTTTCAATTGATTATTTAATGTCACCAGGCCCTCAACTATTCCTTAGTATGATGGCAGTTATTAACCTGTTACTCATGCTGTTTAATTTAATACCCATTGGTCCTTTAGATGGTCATTACATACTCCCCTATTTTCTTTCCAAAGAGAATGCCTATAAATATACTCGATGGAATGCCCAATATGGCAGTATGCTTCTGTTAGGCTTGGTTGGGCTTAGTATTATTGGTGTACCAATATTCTCTTTCCTGATGAGTGCCGCTGGCAAATTATCGCAACTACTCGTAATTTTCTAAAAAAACCATGCTCATCGACTAAACTTAAATAATAGTCGTTAAATAGTTTAAATTTCAGTCATTTATGGGCATACCTCAACTCGCCGGTTATACCATTAATCGTGAATTCGCTTCTGGCGGAATGGCGAAAATTTATGATGCCACTCAAATATCCCTTAACCGCCCTGTTGCTATAAAATTTCTAAGCAAAAATCTAATGACTCATCCTGAGGCTCAAACCTTATTTGAAAGAGAGTCTCTAATTATTGCTCAACTCAATCATCCCAATATTGTTCAAATCATTGATAAAGGTATTACCACTAGCTCCCAACCTTATTTTGTTATGGAAAAAATTATTGGTATTGATTTATCACAAATGTTAGATGGTGGAGAATTACCTCTAGCTAAAAAGCTCGATATTGCTATTCAGCTTTGTAAAGGCTTGGGCTACGCTCATAAAAATAATGTTATTCATAGAGATATCAAACCATCAAATATTATTATTGATCAACATGGTCATGTGAAAGTTCTCGACTTTGGTATTGCTATTGCTAACCAACAAGAATCTGAAGAACAGGAAGAAACCAGTGTACTTGGAACCCAGGGTTACGTTTCGCCAGAACAACAAGAAGATTACAGCAATGCAACCATCGCTAGCGATATTTATTCCGTCGGTATTGTTTTTTATGACTTGTTTGGTGACAAAGCAAATGGCGAACAAAGACGCAGTGATAGTCGATTAAAAAATATAAGCAAAGAATTAGTTTCTCTCATTCAAAAATGTAGTCACCCACTAGTCAATGAGCGCTATCAATCACTCAACAATGTTCGTGATGATTTGCTTAAAATTTCTCAAGGCAGTCATCTGGGTCAAAATTTTTTTCAAGAAGTACAAAAAGAAAATAAAGACTTATCAAAGAAATTTAATTTGTTAGATATTTTAGAAAAGAATGCTAACAAACGTGTTTATTTATTCCAAAAAAAGCGCAACCGCCAACTATTAGTTATCAAGCGAATGTCATTTGAATCCGATGGGTTTAAAGAAGCACAATATTTATCAAGTTTAAAACACCCTAATATTGCTAATATTTTTGTAGCTGTTAAAAATGATAAGAATATAACGATTATTAGTGAATATTTATCCGGCGGCAGTTTAACCAATCAATTAATTCAAAATGTTAGTGAATATACTTTTTTAGAGCAATCCAGCCAGATCTGTTCAGCAATTTATTTTGCGCACCAAAACAACCTCTTGCATAGTAACTTATCACCCTATAATATTTTATTTGATGGCTATCAAACAATTAAACTAACTGACTTTGCACAAAAGAGCTCAAGCGATGAAATAAAAAAATATCAACCACCAAGCCATGAAAAACTGAGTGAAGCCTACGATATTTATGCAATGGGTGCTATTTTTCATCATATGTTATATGGTGCGCCACCCGGTGAGAGTTTACCCCAACCAACTCGTAAAGTTTCATTTCGACTTGTTAAGCTTATTGAAAAAATGCTTTCGCTAGATCCATATACTCGCCCCATTGCTGCAGAAGTACTAATGGAATTGCAACGAGTATTAAGCAAAACGGACAACCCAGAAGCGGTTAATGAAGAACCAATATACGAAAAAGAAATTGTGTACTTACCACAAAAAGAAAAAAATCAATCCACTCAAAAAAAGTATCCAACAGGTTTGATCGTTGCTTTAACCATTTCAGTATTGTGTAATATCAGCTTGATTATTAATCTTTTAATGCTTTATTTTAAAAAATAAAAAGCCCCAGCAACTATCATAAAAACTAAAATTATTATTAACAATATTCCTTTCATAGATTTTTTATTGCCTATTGCTAAACCAGCTTTATTAATATCACTTAATTTAGCCTGACTATGAAATGCCAATAAAGTACCGCCAATCAATATTTTATCACCTTCATTTAAAACTCTAGATGACTGCATGCGATCATTAATCAATAATCCATCAGAAGCGCCATTGTTTTTTATTTGCCAACCATTTTTGGTTGCATTTAAATAAACATGACGAGCAGAAACACTTTTTTCACTGCGTAATAAATGATGTCCCAGCATGTTAGAAAGATGACTCTCCTCTTGCTTTATTGTAAAAACTTGGCCTTTAACATCATCCGAAAGACCATGCAAAAATGCACCTTGCTTAATTAAACTATCCACATCAACTGATGGTTTTTCAGAAGTGTTGCCTACATCATTCAATTGTTTTTTGTTTTTTTCTTTACTATTACTTTGCCCAGTTTTTTTCTTAGTATCACCTTCTGGTCCAATTACATGAAAAATAAACTCATCCAAACGTAATTCATCACCATTAAAAAGCTGACGCGAATTAATTCTTTCACCATTGACATAAGTTCCATTAGATGATTCAAGATCATCAATTAATACCCTATCGTTTTTCAGACTAATTCTCGCATGCTTCCTCGATACATAACTTAACGGAAGTTTAATCTCTGAATCATCTTCACGACCAATGATCATACCGTCAGATAATGAAAAATACTGACCATCTAAAGGTATCGTTTGGGCTTTTAACATCCATGGACTCACTACCTGGCGAATAACAGTAGCGCCCTCAAGTGATTTGGCTGGAGGCGGATTACGCTCACTTAATGGATCAATAATTTCTAATTCACTTTCACCTAACTTAATGACATCCCAAGCACTCAACGATTGCTGACCAATAATAGGAACATCATTAATAAATACACTGCGGTTTTCACTGACATTTTTCAGTAATATTTGTTCTTGGGAAATAACCAGCTCAGCATGAACAGAGGCAACATCAGATTCATTAATAACAATTTCACAGCTCGACTCAGAACCAATCTTTAGCACAGAATCAACCAACCACATCGCTGGCTTTCTTCGATCTTTAAACTGGATTTTCAGCATAAATTTCCTCTAAGCTAAATAGGTCTTTTTCTTCTTATTACTAAAGACTTTAGGGGCTGTCAGACTGACTAAAACAGCTCAATTAACCTGAAATAGGGATAAGCTAGTTAAGAATGAGATTATAGTCTGCCATTGACTAAGTGCAAACTATTTTTTTCGCCATACAAGCAAAAAATTGTTGGCTGGCATTTGATAGCTAGTCACTGAAATTAAGCTATTTTTATCGGCTAACTCGTCGATATCCTGCCTATTTCTTAACCCCATTAAGGGATCCTGCAATTTGAGATATTCATCAAACTGCCGATTACTTTCACTCGTATACTGATTATTTTCATTAAATGGCCCATACAAGCAAAAAAAGCCCCCAGGCTTTAATACGCGGCCAACACCTGAAAAAAAATAAGGATTCGCTCGCCAAGGCATAATATGGGAAGTATTGGCACTAAATAAACCATCATAAATTGTTTCTGGCCACGTTTGGGTCACATCTAAATTGAAAGGACGACCAATATTGTTTTCAGAATAATCATCAATCCATTGATTAATGCCAGCATGATTTTCCTCGCGGTCACTGGTTTGCCAAAAAATTTTTGGCATGCGCTCTGCAAAATAAACCGCATGTTGCCCTGTTCCACTACCAACTTCTAAAATAGAGTCATCTTGTTTGAAATAATTAGACAAAACATCCAAGATTGGCTGAGCATTATTTTGGCAAGCTTGTGAAAAGGGTTTATTCATTTTAGTCTTTCCTCAAAACTTCGTTTTATTCTTACTTTAAAAACTGTCTACTCTTGCCAGTATTTCTTCTTACTAGTTTTTCCTATACCAGGATTAAACGTATTAGTCGGATCAATTTTTTTATAAAAGCCTTTTAGCGTTTCTTTTGCTGCATATTCATGGCCAACATTATGTTCAGCCGGATACTCGGCACCACGCGCATCAAAAGATTCAAGAATTTGATCCTTAAGTTTTTTAGAATCAACGCCTTTTTTGAGCACATAATTTTGATGCATTACATGACAAAATAAATGACCATAATAAAACTTATCAACAATCAAATCATCAATTTCTTTGGGTAACTGTTCGAACCAGTCGGCTTCATTACGACGCAATGCTATATCCACAGTCATCATAGGTCCAACCTTACTTTTTTTGATCGCATGATAACGACCTATTGCACCACCGGCAGCAAAGCGATGCAAAATAGCTTTGTTTCCTTCTTCAGGCGTGCATTCAAAATAACTTCCCTCATTGCTCTTAAAAAACTCTGAAAGATAATTTCTTGCCTCTTTGATACCTTCTCCATTCATTTCTAAAATCCAGTGATGTTCATAGCGCTCATAATAAGCTTCCATCTTTTTAGGTAAATGGTTAGGCCATAAATAACTCAATCCCTGCATGATACGATCAGACATTTTACCGGGTAAAAACTTTAAGCGGTCAGCAATTCGATCAACCGTTCGCTTTAAACCAAAGAGCTTGGGAATATATTTTGAACCCAACTTTTCAATAACTAAAAAGGTATCTTTGCCATACTTTTTACTCACTGCATAACAGTCGCGATGAATGTATTCACCCGATACCGGCAACGTTTTAAAACTAGATAAAATATCACGACGAATTTTAGTAAAAACATTCACGTCATTACTGCCAACATAAAAGACTTGCTGCTTTTCAATAGGGTAAGTATCTAAGCGAACAGCAAAAACAGCTAACTTACCCGCACACCCCGATGACTCATGTAAACGGCGACCATCATTATTAAAACGTGCAGGGGTATCCGCATCAACATCACGCACACGTTCATGATATTCATTATCTGATGCTAGTTTATCCGGATACTCGATATCCTGCTGGGTATATGATTTTTGTTCAAGGTTGTTTAGAATTTTCTCAGGTGTATCACCCAGTTGAATACCTAAATTATTCACCAGATTTAATTGGCCAGCAGCATCAATCTCTGCATATAAAGACAACTCGGTATAAGCCGGACCACGCTTCACCAATGCACCACCGGAGTTATTACAAACGCCACCAACAATCGAAGCACCAATACATGAAGAACCAATTACGGAATGAGGCTCACGACCATAAGGCGCTAAAGTATCTTCCAAACCAAAAAGCGTGCTGCCAGGAAATCCTATTATTTGTTTAGCATTATCGAGCAATTGAATTTGATCAAGTCGCATGGTGCTTATGATAACAATAGGACGGTCATAATCGTTACCATTTGGCGTTGAACCGCCTGTTAGTCCGGTATTCGCTGCTTGCATAATAATAACCACATCAGCTTCGTGACAGGCTTTTAACGCTTGCCAAATTTCGACCAATGATCCTGGGCGAACCACAGCCAAAGCCTTACCGGAACCGAACCGAAAACCTTTCGTGTAAGGCTGCATTTTAGATTGACCCGTTATTAAATAACGACTGCTAACAATTGCTTTAAGCTCATTAATTAGAGAGTTGGTTAATGACGTATCAAACATCTTTTATCTCACCATGAATATTTTTTAACACTTGTTGTTAACTAAGAAAAATGCTTCGTTTTAAAAC
>CAYPMT010000001.1:20823-71925 GCA_964411875.1 uncultured Kangiellaceae bacterium | reverse complement strand
ACCTGTTAGTTCAAACGTTAAATATCCACACAACGTCATCCCGTGCTTGACACGGGATCCAGAAAAAAATAAAAAAATTATTTCTGTATTTACATTATAAGTAACAAACCCAGTGGTACTTTGCATGTACTTCTGGTTTGGTTAAACATACTTATCAGCAGAAGGCTGCACATACAAATATAATCTGCATCAATATTTTTTATGAGTAAATTACTGGTTCCCGTGTCAAGCACGGGATGACGCAGTATGATTAAATACAATAATCGAGGCTTTAACAAAGCCAATATAACCTTTACCAACCAAATAATATAATGACAGCCATTAAACATGGCTTTAGAATATTGAGCTAACTTAATCAACTGATCTTTTTAATCCTATGACAAGCTGGTCAGATATTCTTGCTGAAGAAAAAACTAAAGACTATTTTAAGGATACACTTTCTTATGTCACTGAACGACGCTCACAAGATGTAACGGTCTATCCACCACAGGATTTAGTTTTTAATGCCTTTAAAATAACGCCCTTTGATCAAGTTAAAGTCGTTATCTTAGGACAAGACCCTTACCATGGCCCCAATCAAGCCCATGGCCTTTGTTTTTCCGTTTTACCTGGTATTCAACCGCCACCCTCACTGGTTAATATTTATAAAGAGTTAGCGGATAGTATTACAGGCTTTCAAATTCCTGAACATGGTTTTTTACAACCCTGGGCAGAGCAAGGTGTGTTACTTCTGAATACGGTTCTAACAGTAGAGAGAGGTCAAGCGCATTCACACAAACATCTGGGTTGGGAAACATTTACTGACAACGTTATTCAAGGATTAAGTGACCATGGTGATGGTATCATTTTTTTACTCTGGGGCTCTCATGCACAAAAAAAAGGCAGCAGCATTGATACCAATAAACATACCGTCCTAAAGGCTCCCCACCCTTCACCTTTGTCTGCTTATCGTGGTTTTTTTGGTTGTAAACATTTTTCAGAAACTAACGACATCTTAGGTCAGCAAGGCAAAGAAATTATTAATTGGCAGGTTTGATTTTAGTTAATTAAAGAAAAGTAGAAAGTGCTAGTACTTTCTTTTGCTAATTTTTTTTATCCGACTACGATTACGGCGTGATTTTTCTAGCAGTTCCTTAGTGACTTTTTTCTTACGATCTTTAAACGGGTTTTTACTTTCTTTTAATTCAAATTTAATTGGCGTACCAACAATTTTAAGAGCATCCCTAAAACCTTTTTCTAGATAACGGATATAAGACTGAGGCAAAGATTTAGTTTGATTGCCATGCACGACTATTCTTGGTGGGTTATGTCCGCCCGGATGCGCATAACGTAATTTAATTTTAAAACGCCCTTTTGCTGGCGGCTGATGTTTAGTCACCAGCATTTCTAAAATTCGGGTTAATCTTGAGGAGCTCATTTCAACCCGAGCACTAGCATAAGCTTCATCAACGGCATTCCATAAATGCCCCACATTACTGCCATGTAATGCTGAAATAAATTTTAACCGAGCAAAGTCAGCAAAGTGTAGTCGCCTGGTGATTGATTCTTTGACTTCATTACGTTTTTCTTCACTCATGTTGTCCCATTTATTAACGGCTAAAACCAACGAGCGACCCGCATCAATCGCAAACCCAAGTAAGTTTAAATCTTGCTCGGTAATTCCTTCACGAGCATCAAACACCATAATCACAACATTAGCATCATTGATAGCCTGCAAAGTTTTTAGTACCGAAAATTTTTCAACCTTCTCATGAACTCGTCCACGTTTACGAACCCCGGCCGTATCAATCAAGGTATACTTTTTCTCTCGCCTTTCCATTTCAATATAAATGGAATCACGTGTCGTCCCTGGCAGGTCGAAAACAACGACTCGCTCTTCGCCAAGTAGTCGGTTAACTAGTGTGGATTTACCAACATTAGGTCGACCAATAATAGCCAATTTAGCGCCTTGATCAGGCTCTGGTTCAGCTAACTGTTGCAACGACTCAGAATCGATCGACTCATCATCTGCGGGTTCTTCTAGGTCAGTTAATCCAACACTAGGAAAAATAACTTGTTCAATGAGTTTATTAACACCTCGACCATGAGCTGCTGCGATAGGCGAAACTGATTCAAAACCGAGTTCGTAAAACTCACTCAGAACCAGATCTTCATTAAGTCCATCAATCTTATTAACAACTAAATGAATTCGCTTGTTTTCACTACGCAGTTGTTGTGCGAACTCTTCGTCCACATTGGTTAAACCTGCTCGGGCATCAACCAAGAATAACGTAATATCAGCCTCTTTAACCGCCTGCATAGATTGCTCGGCCATTAAGCCATCAACACCTAACTCACCGCCGGTAATACCACCAGTGTCAATAATAATGAAAGGGTGATCTTGTAATGTAGCATGACCATATTGACGGTCACGAGTGAGACCAGGAAGATCAGCAACGAGTGCATCACGGGTTCGAGTGAAGCGGTTAAATAACGTCGACTTACCAACATTTGGGCGGCCAACAAGTGCAATAGCTGGTAACATCAGGGACTACTTTTTCTTCACTGCGTAAAGTCGACCACTGTGACTTTGCAAAATCAACTTATCGTCAATAACTAAAGGCATCGCGGAAATACCCGATGAATGAATGTGATGTCGACTTAGCATTGTGCCATCTTTTTTAGACAACCAATGTAAGTAACCTTCAAAATCAGCAATCACAATATTGTTATCAAATAAAACAGGCGGACTAAGCAAGCGATTATAAAGCTCTTTTTGCGTCCATAAAATAATTCCATTAACGCGATCAACAGCACTCACATGACTGTTTTCATGTGTCACTAACAAAAGCAAATCCGATAAACTAATTTCTTGAAAGGTCGATAGCTCTCGTTGCCATAATACCTCACCACTAGCGACATCAATATGCATTAAGTTTCCGTTATAAGCACCCACATATAAACTTTTTCCAGTTAATAAGGGACGAACATCCACATCAACTAATTTTTGGATTTCTGTACGGCCAATAGGTACAGCAACGGTTTTTTCCCAGGCAAGCCGACCACTTTCTAAAATAAAAACTGCTAATTTACCATTTGAAAAACCAGAAAAAACACCGCCACCAGCAATAATTGGTGATGATGTCCCTCGCAAAGTTAATTTAGGTAAGTTTTGATCATAAAACCATTTTTCCTTTCCTGTTTCTAAATCAAAAGCCGTAATTTTTCCATCAACACTATTAACAACCACATGGCCTTCACCAATAGCCGGACTGGCGATAATTTCACTCGGCGCTTTGCTTTTCCAAATTAAGCTACCATCATCAGCATTTAGTAATATCACTTCACCCTTTTGTGTACCAACAACGAGTTTATTATTGGCAACAGCCGGACCACCACCAATATTAACTTTTAAGTCAACTTGCCAAACAATTTTGCCATTTTCTGGATCAACAGCACTCACATGACCGGAATGATCACAAACAAAAATTTTGTTATCAGCATAAACGGGAGATAGTTTTATCGACTTATCTTTAGTGTCACCACCAATACTGGTAGACCATAAGGTTTTAAGCGAAAACTGATTATCTAACTCAACTAAAGGGTTAGGCTTAAAAGCATCTTCATCACTGCCACAACTAATTAATAACAAGCAACTAAAAATACTAACCCAAAAAAAACGCATTAGTTTGATTCCTCAGAAAGCGTTTCTTGACTAGCTTTCTCAACCGACTCTGATACTTCGGCCGTTTCATCTTGCGTTACTGACAAATCATTTTGCATTCCAGTTAGCGCTTCAACTTTAAAGCTTAAACTTGGATGACGACCGGTAATCTCTTTTTCTATGCTCGCAATTTTATAAGCCTCAAGTGCTTCATCTTTACGCTCTAAAGCTAACAACGCATCACCTTTGACTAAATTTGATAACGCATAGTATCCAGACTTTTCATCTAAATTAACTAAATCTAAAGCATCCGCAGGTTTACCTTGCTCGATAAAAATTCTAGCCAAACGAATTTTTGCCAAACTAGTTAATTCATTATCTTTATGATTCGTTATAATCCAATTTAATTCAGTCGCCGCTTTATCAAGTTCATTTTTATCGACAGCTAATTTAGCTAATTGAAATGCGGACAGAACGGCATAGGTTGAGCCAGAAAATTTTTCTTTCACAGCTTGCGCATTCTCAGCTAGCTTTTTCTCATCTTTAGCATCAGACATTTCAACCACTTTATTATAAAGATCGGAAGCGGCTTTTTGTTCAGCAACATTACTTTCTTGCCAATAACGCCAACCAAAAAAAGCGCCAAGACCTAACACCGCGCCAACAATCAGCGAAGTGCCATTTTCTTTCCACCATTCTTTTACTTTTTCTATCTGTTGATCTTCAGTATCGTAACTCACCTTTCACTCCTAAAATCTAACTGTTCATTTATTCAAAAATTTTACTTAACATTTATTGACTTAATAATTATTTATTAACTTACAATCTATTCAACTAATAATCTGCTTAGTTAACAACTCATTTAATTAGTCATCTACTTTTTTATACGTTATCTACTCACCAATCATTTCTTCTAAACCTGCCATTAATTCTTGCTTAGAAAGCTCAATTTGAGGCTTGTCTTTTCTTAAAAACTTAACTAATACCTTTTGCTTGTCAATTTCATCATCACCTAAAACTAACGCTAACTGAGCCATTGACTTATCAGCTCTCTTTAATTGTTTTTTAAGATTGCCACCACTACAATGCAACTGAAAACGGCAACTAGGAAAATGATTTCTTAATTCTTCAGCTAAAGCCGAGCCTAAATCTTCTGCTCGCTCACCAACCATGCAAAGATAGACATCAATCGCAGCTGAAAGTTTACTCTCAATTTCTGGTTGCTGGGCTAATAATAAAATAATTCGTTCTAACCCCATAGCAAAACCACAAGCGGGGGTTGCCTGTCCACCTAGTTGCTCAACTAAACCATCATAACGACCACCAGCACAAATAGTCCCTTGCGCACCCAAGCTAGTTGTCACCCACTCAAAAACAGTGCGGTTGTAATAATCTAAGCCTCGCACTAAAGTCGGGTTAACCACATAAGAAATATTAAGCCCATCAAGCTTACGGCAAAGCTGTTCAAAGTGTTGTTGAGATTCCGCATCAAGATAATCCATCAATTTGGGTGCTTGGCTAATCAAATTTTTTAAATCCGGATTTTTAGTATCTAAAATTCTTAGTGGATTAGTTTTTAGTCGTCTTTTACTATCTTCATCCAACTGTTCATAATTATCCGAAAAGTAATCAACCAAAACTTTTTTATAAGCTTCGCGTGCAGATAAACTACCTAAAGAATTAATTTGTAATTCAACACTGTCACCAAAGCCCAACATCTGCCATAAACGCGCCGATAAGGCAATCAATTCAGCATCGATATCTGGCCCAGCTATACCGAAAGTTTCTGCACCGAATTGATAAAACTGACGGTAGCGACCCTTTTGTGGTCTTTCTCGACGGTACATAGGCCCCATATACCAAAGACGCTGTTGTTGATTATATAAAAGCCCGTGCTGAATGCCGGCTCTCACACAAGAGGCTGTGCCTTCGGGACGAAGCGTTAAACTCTCTTCGCCTTTATCAACAAAAGTATACATTTCTTTTTCGACAATATCGGTGACTTCGCCAATGGAGCGACAAAACAATTCTGTCTTTTCCAAAACGGGCATACGAATTTCAGCATAGCCATAATTTGCGGTTAACTGGCGCAAACAACCTTCCAGATATTGCCACAAAGGCGTAATATCCGGCAGATAGTCATTCATACCTTTAACTGCTTGAAATGTCTTACTCAAAAGGCCGTACCCAATTAATAATCAGTAAGTTAGTCGACTATACCCAATGCCTCGCTAACAATAGAGTATCTTGCAAGACGATGGATATAGAATAAAAATTAAGCGCCAGATTATAACGCAAATAAGGCTAAGAAACAGTCTTAAAGAGGCTTATTTTCGAGTAAATTTAAATGTTTAGCTAGGGTTTGGACTATTTTCCGTCAGTAGCTATAACCGATTGCCCTTTGGTTTTTTGTTCAATTTGTTGCTGTCTTAATTGAACCTTTTCTCTGACTGATTTTTCGATTGAGTCAACCAAATCCGCGTTGTCGATTTTATGGCTTTTACTACCATCTTGATACAATAAGCTAGAATTGACACCGCCGGTTAAGCCTATATCAGACTCTTTCGCTTCACCCGGCCCATTCACCAAGCAACCAATAATAGAAACATCCAGTGGCTCACGAATATCCTCTAAACGCATTTCTAATTCATTAACCGTTTTTATCACATCAAACTGTTGTCTTGAACAGGAAGGACAAGCAATAAGATTAATGCCTTTTTGACGTAACCTCAGAGATTTTAAAATATCAAACCCAACTTTTATTTCTTCAACGGGATCCGCAGCTAAAGAGACTCGAATCGTGTCACCAATTCCTTCTGCTAACAACAAACCTAAACCAACAGCTGATTTAACAGAGCCAGCACGCAAACCTCCCGCCTCAGTAATACCTAAATGCAAGGGCTGTTCAATTTGTTCTGCTAGCAAACGATAAGCTGAAACCGTCATAAAAACATCCGAAGCTTTTAAGCTGATTTTGTAATCTTGAAAGTCATGGCGATCAAGAATATCAATATGTCTAAAAGCTGATTCAACCAAAGCCTCTGGAGTCGGCTCACCATACTTTACTTGCAAATCCTTTTCTAAAGAGCCCGCATTCACACCAACTCTGATAGGAATATTTTTCTCACGCGCTTTTTCAATCACCGCTTTTACGCGATCTTCTTTTCCAATATTGCCAGGATTAATTCTTAAACAGTCAACGCCATAATCAGCAACTTTCAAAGCTATTTTATAATCGAAATGAATGTCGGCAATTAGAGGAACAGGGGACTCTATTTTAATTTGCTTAAAAGCTTCTGCAGCATCCATCGTTGGTATAGAAACGCGTACCAGATCGGCACCAGCAGCAACGATTTGATTAATTTGATTGACTGTCGCAGCAACATTACAAGTATCTGTGTTTGTCATACTTTGTACCGCTATTGGCGCGTCGCCACCAATCGGAACATCACCAACCATAATCTGACGACTTTTACGTCGTTTAATCCAAGATATGCCTTTCATAAACCTTTTCTTTTATTAATTCACTTCACTGAGTATTTTTACTAAAACACAATACAAAACTTATTCTATCGTTAACCGGGCGCTTCTACCTGCAGGATAACTTGATAAATCAAAATCGTTACCTCTAACCTTTAAGTTAACAGCTGATGGCTCACCTAAAACAACCGATAAAGGTGGTAAACCACTAATTGATATTTGTTTACCATCTTTCTTTACACCAATCGCTAACACTTTGTCATTAATATCGGTAACTTTCACCCAACAATCAGCACTAAAGCTGAAGTCTAATGCGACAAGACCCACTGATTGATCATTTTCTAGGTTGTTATTACTTCCTAAGTCTTCATTACTTTCTAAGTTTTCATCAACTGAACTATTTACTTCAAACAAACCTTGTTCTTCAACTGACTCAACCTTTATTATTGAGTTTTCTTGTAAAACGCCCTCTTGTAAAAATCGCTCTTGTATAGAGTTTTCCTGAGCTACACCACTATCCACTAGTGACGTTTGGACATTGGTTTCACTGAAAGTGTTGCTAAGACTTTCAGGCTGACTTTTTTTTTGATTATTAGATTGGTTTAAAACTTCTGAATTAAGTAAGATTTCATTATTAGATTGCTCAGTTTTTTTATCAAAAAACTGCTGCCATAACCCCCATAGTGCAACAGCCAACAACACAACAACAAGTAAGTAAGCCAATAACTTAAATATAGGAGTATTAGGTTTAACTTGTTTTGATGAACGTTGGAAGTTAGCAACTGACTTAAGTTTTTTAATGGGCTCTAGTGTACTTTCTACTTGCTGATCAAACGCTTGGCATAGCGTTTCTGTATCTAGCCCAACTTTTCTAGCATAAGAAGCAATATAACCACGAACAAAGATGACAGGAACATCTAAATTAAATTGATTAGACTCAAGTTTTTCAACAAGCATTACTGTCAAATTAAGTTGCGTAGCAATATCCTGCGCCGACAAATTTTTAGCTTGTCGAGCTGCAATCAATGAATCACCAATATTCATTGAATCAGACTGATTGTTTGGTTGCTCTACATCCATTGTCTTTTATTATCTAAATAAGCGCTGGTTTCGTGACTATCTGGAAATCGCTGCTCCAGTAGTAAACCATAACGTGCAATCGCATCTTTATCACGAAGATAATGAGCCACCCTTAAACCAAGCCATGATGATTCAGATGTCACTCGACCATTTTTTTCAAAACGCTTGATATAATTCATGGCCCTTTCGTAACGCTGTTTTGCAAACTCAATTTTCGACATTTCTATCAAAGCACCAGACATACTCGAGTCACGGTTTAGAGCATTACGAAAATAAGTCTGGGCTTTTTCTGTGTCATCTTGCTTTAATGCACATAAACCAACATTGTAAAAAGTTTTAGATACTTCACTATAGGTAGGAATATCAATCGCTCGTTGAAACATTTTGTCTGCTTCTTGATAATCATCTTGCTCACATAAAAACGCACCATAGGCATTCAAAAAATTAGGGTTTTTTGACTCGATTTTCACGGCTTTTTTAAAGTGCTTATAGGCTAACTTTTCATCTTTAACGCGTTGGTAGTAAATACCCAGACCGTAATGCACATTGCCCAAACCAGGATCATATTCTAATGCTTTATCTAAATGAAACTTCGCTCGCTCTAAAACGTTTTGGCCAAGATAAGTTAAACCAATTTCAGCTCGCTTTATTGCAGATGGTTTCTTATCAAAATTACTCGATATACTTCCTGAACCACGGTTTGCCCCGTGTGTGGTTACTTCTCTACTGGTTTGGCAACCAACAAGTGCTAAAGCGAAGAGCACTAAAAATATTTTTTTCATGATTAATTCTCCAGTCATTTTAATTGATACCGCTTCTTATATCCTTAGCTTGCCACATCAAAACAATTAGCTTAAAGACTCATTCAATCACTCAATTGTTTAACATTAATTTGATATAAATTTTTCTCATTGCGTTGCTGACGTCTTGTTCTATCATTCACCTGCCCCACAAGCTGTCCACAAGCCGCATCAATATCATCACCTCGAGTCCTTCGAGTTACAACAATAAAGCCTTTTTTTAGTAATATCTCGCCAAAAAGGTCAATCGCTTTTTGGCTAGACGTTTGATAACGCGTTTTAGGAAACGGGTTAAAAGGGATTAAGTTGATTTTACTAGGCAAATCTTTCAAGAGCACTGCTAACTCTCGCGCATGTTCCGGTGAATCATTAACACCTTTCAACATAACATATTCAATGGTCACTTTTTTATTCGCATTAGAACTATCAAGGTAATCTTTTACCACAGGTAAAAGTTTTTCAATGGGGTATTTTTTGTTAAGCGGAACCAACTCATTTCTCAATTGGTTATTAGGTGCATGCAATGACAAGGCAAGCGCCACATCGGATCGCTGTGCTAATTGCTGTAAACCTGGTACAACACCTGAAGTACTCAAGGTCACACGTCTTTTCGAAAGACCATAGGCAAAATCGCTCAACATTAAGTCCATGGCTTTTGTAACCGCATCAAAATTAAGCAATGGCTCTCCCATACCCATCATCACCACATTGGTGACACTTCTATGGCCGGTAGTACGTAAACTACCTAAGCGACGAATAGCAAACCAAACTTGGCCAATAATCTCAGCAGTGGAAAGGTTACGGTTAAAACCCTGTTGTGCTGTCGAACAAAAAGAGCAGTCTAATACACAGCCAATCTGAGATGAAACACAAAGCGTGCCTCTTTCACCGTCAGGAATAAGAACCGTTTCGATGGCCTGACCATCTTGCATTTTCAACGCCCACTTAATCGTACCATCTTCAGAAATTTGTTCCGTAATAATCTCCGGCCCTTTAATTTCTGTCGTTAACTTAAGTTTGGCACGTAGCGCCTTAGATAGGTTGGTCATCTGATCGAAATCATCGATACCAAACTGATGGATCCACTTGATAACCTGGGGAGCACGAAATGGTTTTTCGCCAATATCTTTGAAAAACTCAACCATTCCATCGTGATTCAGGTCGAGCAAATTTAACTTCTCACTCATTATAATACCTTTAACGATTTAAAATTTTAGCTGGGCAGCAAACAACAACTGCCCCAGAAAGGCGGATTATAACCTAAATTAAACTATCCGCCTAAATTACACTGATTATCTAAATGATAATATTATCGAGTACGCGGACAAATCTCTTCTTCAGAGAAGAAGTAAGCAACTTCACGAGCCGCTGATTCAGGTGCATCTGAACCATGAACAGCATTTTGATCAATCGAATCAGCAAAATCAGCTCTTAAAGTACCACGAGCAGCTTCACTTGGGTTAGTTGCGCCCATAATTTCACGATTTGCTTTAATCGCATTTTCACCTTCAAGTACTTGAACCATTACTGGGCCAGAAGTCATAAAAGACACTAAATCATTAAAAAATGGGCGCTCTTTATGTTCTGCATAAAAACCTTCCGCTTTTTCTTTGCTTAAATGCATCATCTTGCTTGCGACCACTTTTAAACCCGCGCTCTCAAAACGCCCATAAATAGCACCAATAGCATTTTTTGCTACAGCATCTGGTTTTACAATTGAAAAAGTACGTTCAACAGCCATTTTAAAACTCCAATAAAATTATTTATAAATCAAGTGGTTAACTAAAACCAACCACCCGCTTAACTTAGATTTCGCCAAAGCCGGGTATTATATAGCAAGACAAGTTTTAGCCATAGTGAATATTTTGCTAAACCGGCGTAAAAAAGTTAAAGCTTATCTCTTCTAATAACGCGTCGGGTCTTTATTTAAAGCTTTCTCAAAAGCTTCTTTACGGATCAAACAAGAGTCACATTGCCCACAAGCTCTACCCTGTTCATCTGCTTGATAACAAGAAACCGTTTGAGAATAATCAACGCCCAGCGATTCACCCAAGCGAATAATGTCGACTTTAGTTAGGTCTATCAAAGGCGTTGCAATTTTAACACCTTTGCCTTCAATACCCGCTTTGGTGGCTAAGTCGGCCATAGTTTGAAAGGCCTGGATATATTCAGGGCGGCAGTCCGGGTAACCAGAGTAATCAACGGCATTCACACCAGCAAAAATTTTATCGGCTTGTAAAACTTCGGCCCAAGCGAGCGCAATGGATAAAAACACGGTATTTCTTGCTGGCACATAGGTGCTCGGAATATCTTCCGATTTATCTATATCTATTATTCTACCAGTAGGAACATCAATAGCGTCATCCGTGAGTGCTGAACCACCAAAGCTCGCTAAGTTTAAATCAATAATTTTATGATCTTTAACTTGATAAGATGCTGCAATTTTTTTTGCCGCGACTAACTCAGCCGAATGCTTTTGACCATAGCTAAAGCTGAGTGCGTAGCAATCGTAATTTTCCGACTGGGCGATAGCAAGGCAAGTGGTTGAATCTAACCCACCGGACAATAACACCACTGCTTTTTTACTTTCTATATTCATTCTCTAGCGACCCAAAATAACTAATGACCGGCTGCATCATTCCATAAAATTTTATGCAGTTGAATTTGGAACCTTACGGGCAAATTATCTTGAATGATCCATTCCGCTAATTCAGTTTCATCAATATCACCAAAACATGGTGAAAAAATCACATTGGTTTTTTCTGATAGTTGATATTCATCAATCTGCATTTTAGCCCAGTCATAATCCTTACGACTCATGATGACAAACTTAACCTCATCTTTATCAGTTAAATGCTGAATATTTGAATACAAATTTTTTGACATTTCACCTGAGCCAGGTGCTTTTAGATCCATAACTTTAATGACTCGTGAATCAACACCTGAAATATCTATCGCACCGCTAGTTTCAATAGAAACTTGATAACTCTGGTCACATAACGCTTTCATCAGGACTTCACAAGATTCTTTTTGTGCCAGTGGCTCACCACCGGTAATACAGATATGTTGTGGCTGGTAGCTGGCTATTTTATCGATGAGTTCGGGTAACTCCCAATAATCGCCACCATGAAAAGCATATTCGGTATCACACCAAACACAACGCAGTGGACAACCCGTAAGACGGACAAACAAAGTCGGTTTGCCTATGGAAGAGGACTCGCCCTGCAGCGAGTAAAAAATTTCAGTAATTCTTAAACGAGACAATGGTATTTCAGATAAGGTTGCTAAATACACATAAAACTAACTAATGCCCTGAATCTTTAAGAGCTTGTAATCCCTTGCTAGCTAGCTGTTGGGTAGAGCCAGAATAATTATTCATAACCTGTTTATAAATGACTTTAGCTTCATCATACTTTTTACGTTTAGCTTTAATTTCTGCTAATTTCAGCATACCTGCTGGAACCTTAGATGACTTAGGAAAATCTCTAATCAAACGCTCAAATTTTTGTTCAGCATCAACCAACTTTGACTGTACAAAATAAACCTGGCCAAGCCAAAAGAGTGCATTACCTGAATAAGAGCCATAAGGATAGCGTTCTAAGAAACTATTAAACTCAGCGATAGCTTGCTCATATTCCTGCCTGCGTACCAACTGAAAAACTGATTCAAACTCTTTACGTTCACTTTCTGTCGAAGAAGTATCTTCGCTGGAAGCTAAAGAATTCGAGCCTTGTTGCGTATTAGGAGTCGATTGCTGTGTTGTATTAACTCTACTATCTACAGAGCTAATCGCGCTAAAGCGTGTATCAATTTCCCGATAAATATCGCGTTGACGTTCTTGAATTTGCTTAAGTTTAAATTGTTGCTCTTCAATCGTGCCAAGCAACAACTTAACTTCTTTCTGTAACTCAGTTAACTGAAGACTCATTTCAGACTGAAGTTGGTTACGAGTCTGAAGTTGTTGCTCAAGTTGCTCAAGTCGCTGCTCAACAGAGCCTGACTGAGAGTAAGCAGAAAAAGAAAGAAAGCTGAAAAAAAGAGTGGCGGCTAAAGCCGCCACGATTGATAGGTTTTTAACCTTCATAATCTAAAGAGCCGCGACGATTCCGAGACCATGCACTTTCATCATGGCCAGGATCTACAGGCTGTTCTTCACCATAACTAACTGTTTTGATTTGTGCAGAAGAAACACCATTTAACATTAAAATTTGCGCAATCGCTTTTGCTCGACGCTCACCCAACGCTAAATTATAAGCAGGCGTGCCTCGCTCATCACAATGACCGTTAACAGTAACAATAGTGCCAGAGTTTGCTGGAAGAGATAAATACCAAGCATGGGCTTCTAGTAAACTTCGACCTTCAAAATTAACCGTATCGTCATCTAAATTAAAATAAACAGTACGCTCGTCACGAGCTCTTCTATTTGACTCGAGTGCTGCTGCTTCTCGCTCAGCCGCTAACTGCTCTGCAGTTTTGCTAGGTGGAGCCAGAACTTGGTTGGAATCACTATCTGTATCCGTTTGATTACCCACTTGCTCAGCATCGTTGTTGTTCGAAGAAGCACAAGCGAATAAAAACATTGTTGCCATTAAAATGACTAGTCCTTTGCCTACTTTCATGGTTAACATTGGATTCTCCTATTTTTGAGTTAGGTTTTAAGTAGCTTTAGACCGCCATTATCCACGATTTAAACCGATAAACAATGACTTATTACTAAAATTTTACATAAAATGTGACTTTTATAGCTTATTTAGTGTCTCGCTAAATAAAAATCAAACTTAAAGCCTAATTAATCTAAATAAGGTGACCAAACTGGCGCTTTTACTTCACCAGTTTTAGAAGGTAGTCGGGCTTTAAAACGACCGTCAGTTGAGACAACTGATAACACTTTTCGCCCTCTATAAACCGTTGCATAAATAACCATACTGCCATTAGGGGCTAAACTGGGTGACTCATCTAAACGAGTTTTAGTTAATGTTCTCATAGAACTAGTTTCAACATCTTGCACCGCAACATGAAAAATACCATTGCTTCGATTAATTAATACCATTCGTTTACCATCAGTGGTTAATGAAGCACTGGCATTGTAATTACCTTCCCAGGTCAGCCTTTCGGCTTTACTACCAACTAAATTTTGCTGGTAAATTTGTGGGCCTCTACCTCGATCCGAAGTAAATAATAGTGATTGGCCATCAGGAGCCCAACTTGGCTCGGTCTCAATTGAATTAACACTTCGGGTAATTCTTGAAAAGCGCTGGGTAGTTAAATCTAAAACATAAACTTCCGCATTACCATCTCGCGATAACGTCATCGCCATACGTCGACCATCTGGCGAAAAAGCTGGGGAACTATTGATACCTTCAAAAGCAGCCACTCGACGACGACTATTGGCTTGATAAATATTTTCCATATAAATTTCAGACCGTCCATTTTTAAACGAAACATAAGCCAATTGCTGAGCATCAGGCGACCAAGCAGGCGACATAATTGGCTGAGTTGAAGCAAAAACTGTTTGTGCGCCGAAACCATCTGAGTCAGCAATCATTAACCGATAGGGTTTGCTTTGGTTTTTATCAACGCTAACATAAGCAATTCGTGTCGCAAAAGCTCCTTTTTCACCGGTCAGTTTTTCGTAAATTCTGTCCGCAATCCGATGCGCATGAAACCTTAAATCTTTCGCTTGTATTATTGTTAGTGAAGCGTCAATTTTATTTCTATCAACGTTAACTAATTCACCACCCAATAACTCCTGTTGCTTACGAAAAATATCGATTAACTCATAACCTATTTTTAAACGTCCATCTGGTTGTTGTTCAATAAAACCAATTGCTACAGCTTCAATTCCCTTCTCTCGCCATAGCTGCAAATTAACATCTTTATATTGATGGACTTTTTGCAATAAGGCATGCTGACCCATCGGATTAAAACGACCACTGCGGCGTAAATCAGCACTCACGATAGCAGCAACATCTTGTTGTGGCTTAAGCTCAATGCCGCGCCAATCAAACGGTAAAATCGCTACAGGGCGGGCATTGTCCATACCAGAAGTAATAACAATATCTATTTCTGCCGCTAACTTATTATTAAAAAATAGTAGTGTAAATAAAAATGCCACTAATCGTTTTGTCATTGTTCCTCTTCACTCCTATTATCTAACGTCAAATTAATCGACTTCATTTCTGCAAACACGCTAGGGTCTTTAGAGACCGGCAAAGGCTCTGATTTATAAATGGCCCTCTGGCCTGACTCACAATGCTGCGCTTGCCCTTCAATCACTGAAATTGATAAAACTAAACCACCTGATGAAACTTTCACATTAAAAAGACAATAACCAAGCTGCTCTGGTTCAATCCAATTACGCTCAATTTTACCTTTGATTAAACTAACAAACCTATCAACTTCGGTTTGCATTTGAGCTTTTGCTAATGAGTCTGATTCAGCCTGCATTTCTTTTTCAAAGTCTTCTTGACGCTTTCTTTCCTCAGCTTCTTTACGTTTACGCGCCTCATCTTCTTTGCGTTTCTTTTCTGCTGCTTTTTTCTTTCGCTCTTTTTCTTTACGCTTTTCTTCTTCTTTACGTTTCTGTTCTTCTGCTGCTTTTTTCTTTTTTTCTTGTTCAGCCTTTTTCTTACGCTTTTTCTCTTCATCTAGGCGCTTTTTCTTAGCAGCAACTGCTTTTTTCTCTTCAGCCTTACGTTTTTCTTCTGCTTTTTTTAATTTTTTTTGTGCTTCTTTAACTTTATTTTCTTCTTGCTGACGTTTACGTTTTAATTGCTCTTCAGCTTGTTTTAAATTTTCGAGTCGTTTTTCTTCTTTACGGCGATTAGTTTGTTTTTCTTTTCTTAGTTTTTCAACAAGCTTTTCAACTCGCTTACTATTAACCGCTTTGGCATTAATTTGTGGCTTAGGTGAGCTGGTTTGAGTTTGCTTTGGTTTACTAAACTGAAAATTAAATACCAATAAAAGCACTAAAGCTAAATGGATTAATAATGATATAAGAATTGCCTTGCTTAATTTCATTAATACACTTATTTAATTAAGACATTAGATTAACTGTAATCAATCTAAAAAAATAACCGCTACTCATCACTCATTGGATCCGTCATTAAACCGACCGACTCTATGCCAACCTCTGCTTGTAATAACACCATCAGTTGAACCACTTTGTCATAAGCAACACTGCGATCGCCATTAATCATCACTTGTACCGAAGGTTTAAGCTTAAGATGAGCCGCAACTAGTTCAATAAGCTGATGCGCCTCTAAAGCCTGATCCGATGATTCGCCAATCGATAAATAATAATTACCACTCGAGTCAATACTAGCAATTAAAGGCGGCTCCTCATTCGCCGACATAGGCTCAGCAGAAACTTCTGGCAAATCCACTTTGACCCCTGCAGTAATCAAAGGTGCCGTAATCATAAAAATAACTAATAACACCAACATAACATCAATGTAAGGAACAACATTAATTTCAGCAACGGGTCGCCGTTTATTTTTACGAATACGAATAGTGGCTGTCATAATAGTTTCTAATCCGCTGATTCAGTGGAGCGACTATGGGCTTTACGGTGTAAGATGCCCGAAAACTCTTCAACAAAGTTTTCATATTGAGTTTCAATTTTTTGTACTTTAGTAGAAAAACGATTATAAAAAATAACCGCAGGAATCGCGGCAAACAAACCCATGGCAGTTGCAATTAGGGCTTCAGCAATACCCGGTGCAACCATCGCTAATGTTGCTTGTTTGACCGCACCTAAAGCAATAAAAGAGTTCATAATTCCCCAAACGGTTCCAAACAAGCCAATATAAGGGGTGGTTGAACCAACTGTCGCAAGAAAGGGTAAATGTACTTCTATCTTGTCAATTTCACGCGAAAAAGCCACTCGCATAGCTCGTTGAGCGCCATCCATAACAGCCTGAGGCGATGTGTTTTTTTGTTTACTTAAACGTACAAACTCTCGATAACCGGAAGTAAAGAGAATATCCATGCCAACCACTGAAGTCTTATGGCTGGTTAAATCATGGTAAAGCTTACTCAAATCAATACCTGACCAAAAGCGCTCTTCAAATTTCATGGCGTCGGAAAATGCACTACTTAATGCTTTATTACGCTGAAAAATAATTGCCCATGAAATCACTGACAAAACTAGCAAAGCAATCATAATCAGCTGGACAATCACACTCGCATGTAAAAATAAACTTATAATCGACATATCAGCTGGCACGCTGAATCTCCTCTATAATATTGTCTGGTATACGACAAGGGGTAAAAGTAGTTAAATCTAGGCTGACCACTTTTATGGTCGCTTCACAAAAAGGCTTTTGACGATCACCTTGTAAAAAAACTGTTTGCTTAAAGATCAGGCTAGCTCCAGCTGTTTTGATGACATCAGTAACAACATCAAGTTGTTGATTTAATCGTGCGGGAAATTTGTAATCAATATCAACATGCTTAACAGCAAAAGCAATGTTTTGTTGGAGCAACTCGGATTGATCAACACCAAGATGGTTTAACCACTCGGTACGAGCTCTCTCAAAAAATTTCAAATAATTAGCGTAGAAGACAACGCCTCCGGCATCGGTATCTTCATAGTAGACTCTAATTGGCCAAACAAATTCAATAGGCATGCAAATAGCAAACACCTCATTTATAAAAACAAGGCGCACTATAACCAATTAAAACGGATAAATTAAGTCGAAAAAAAAAATTTCGTTAATTTTGCACACAATGACCCATTATAAAGCGATAAAATAGGAGAAATACTTATTTAAAACAAATAATAAGAGAATGCTCTCAATATAAAATCATCACACACAGACGACCTATAAAGCATTGATTTTAAACGGCTTTAGAGAAAAGCTGTCAGCTCTTCAGTTATTTTTTAGTTTACATCAAAGCCTAAATTTTATTTAGTATGCTCCGCTATCATTGCAAGCAACTCTTCTTCAGATTTCTCAGCAAGGCTACTGTAAACCACTTTTCCATCAGGGCCAATTAAGTAAACCATGGGAAAACCAATAACACCATAAGCGTCTGATACGGTCACTTCAAGATCATTCAATTGAATCCAACTGAAGTTTTTTTGATTAAGAAACTCAATAAAATCATCACATCGACTACAAACACTAATAAACTCAACTTTACTTTTGTCAACTTTTTGATAGGCTCTAGCCAACCTGGGTAACGACGCTACACAAGGCCCACACCAAGTTGCCCAAAAATCGATCAAAACATATTTACCTCTAAAATCGGATAACTTTCGCTGCTTGCCATAATTATCCTCTAACTCAAAGTCAGGAGCCTCAACACCTATCGCTATAGGGTTTAAACCATTCTCCTCTTCATCTCCTGCCATCATTGATTGCATGGAAGCAATTTGCTCTTGAGTGAAGTTAGGGTTATTGCCTCGCTTAACTGCATCAATTTGTTCAGGTGATAACATTTTTTGTATTTCAGAAGGCGTTTCATTAAGAAATGATAAACCTGCATCATCTAGCTTTTTAACTTGCTCATCAGTCAAATTTAGATCTGCTTCTTCATTCGGAAAAGTTAATAATTGCTCAGTTGTTAAGACTTCCTTAAAAATAGGCGACAGCTGAAATTGTTTCATAATTTTATCTACATCAGCCGCTTTATCGCTTACTTGGGAAACTTGATCAGATGCAAGACTACTATCAACTTTTGCTTGATTTTTAGCACAAGCCAATAAGGTGATACTTAAAACTAACAACAAACTGGAACGAGTAATTTTTAACATAATCAATTTCCTAAAATAATAAACTAATGAAAACATCATAAAAGAAAAATACCACAACTAAAAATCACGATTAATTACGCTCGATCACCATAGCAATACCTTGCCCAACACCTATGCACATAGTACAGAGTGCATATTGACCATTGATATTTTGCAACTCATAAGCAGCTGTTGTCACTAAGCGAGCACCGCTCATTCCTAAAGGATGGCCTAAAGCAATTGCACCACCATTGGGATTAACTCTTTTGTCATCGTCACTAAGTCCAAGCCCTCTTAATACCGCTAATGCTTGGGCAGCAAAGGCTTCGTTTAATTCAATTACATCCATTTGTTCGAGGGTTAACCCTGTATTAGCCAAAACTTTTTGAGTAGCCTCTACAGGACCATACCCCATAATTCTTGGCTCAAGCCCAGAAGTTGCCATAGCAACAACTCGAGCTAAAGGTTTAAGTTTTTGTTTTTCAACCTGCTCTTGATTGGCTAGCAATACAGCGCAA
Source organism: uncultured Kangiellaceae bacterium (assembly GCA_964411875.1). GTDB lineage: Bacteria > Pseudomonadota > Gammaproteobacteria > Enterobacterales > Kangiellaceae > Aliikangiella. The sequence goes on along the minus strand of CAYPMT010000001.1, from coordinate 52,665 downwards.
GCGCCATCGTTAATGCCAGAGGCATTACCTGCAGTCACTGTACCATTAGCTTTAAAAGGCGTTGATAATTTTGCTAGTCCTTCAATGCTACTTGCACGTGGATGCTCATCAACTGAAAACTCACGGGTTTCTTTACGATTAACTTTAACAGTTACTGGAACGGTTTCTATATCAAACCGTTTAGATGCCAAAGCTTGTTGAGTTTTTTGCTGAGAGTTTAAAGCAAATTGATCTTGATCGGCTCGGCTAATATCAAATTGCTCGGCAACATTTTCAGCGGTTTCGGGCATACTATCAACACCATATTGTTCTTTTAATTGCTTGTTAACAAAACGCCAGCCCATAGTCGTATCATACATTTCAGCTTTCCTAGAATAAGGTGTTTCCGCTTTTGGCATAACAAAGGGCGCCCGCGACATTTGCTCGACACCACCAGCAACCGCCATTGATTGATCACCACAAGCAATCGCTCTTGCTGCTGTGCCTATCGCATCCATACCAGAGCCGCATAAACGGTTTAGTGTAACCGCTGGAACATTTTTAGGTAGTCCTGCTAACAAACTACTCATGCGAGCGACATTGCGATTATCTTCACCAGCTTGATTAGCGCAACCGTAATAAATATCATCAACTTCCTGCCAATTAACCTGAGGATTTCTTTGCATTAAAGCTTTCATTGGTATTGCGCCAAGATCATCAGCACGTACACCTGCTAATGAACCTGCAAATTTTCCAATAGGCGTTCTAACTGCATCACAAATATAAACTTTTTTCATAAATCAAACCTTTTAGTAAACTTTTAAATGGCCTTGTAACCTATCACTTAAAATAAACGCTTTTATTAACCGCCCTAGGATACGCGAGCCGGATTAATTTTCCAAGTTGTTCATAATTAGCCTTTAGTGCTTGTTAAGTAAAGTATTTTCTGAATAGCAAACAATTTGCTAGAAGATTTGGCTTGAGGGTTAATCTTTAGTATATAACTCAAACTTATAAAGCTAGTAGCTCTTTATAGCTTTTAATCATAGCAACTACTGGTTAAACCTTTTATTTTAGCAATCGCCCAATAATTGCCTATACTTACAATTGATGTAGGTATACTCCGTAACCATTATTCAAGCTGTATAGAAAGTTATTGCCGCACCTACTTAAATTCAAAAACGGACAATTGAAGGCTCTAATTTGGCCAAGATGAATTACAATAGCTTTTTAGAATCGGTTCTTAATTCGATTAATGAACAAATTACTGTCATTGACAGAAAAGGGAATATCCAGTTTGTCAATGACAGCTGGGTTAAATTTAGTGTCGATAACAAATGCTCAACTAAAACTCAGATAACATGGAAAGAAGTTAATTACCTTAAAATATGTGATGACTCAGCTCAAATGGGTGATGAGTTTGGCCGCAATGCCGGTATAGGTATAAGAAGCATCATTGATAAGAAAAGAATAAACTTTTACCTTGAGTATCCTTGCCATAGTGCTACGATAAAAAGATGGTTTATGATGCGAGTATCATCTTTTATCGTTGAACAAAAAGAGTTTTTTACTATTTCTCATCAAGATATTACTGAACGAAAGCTTGCCGAAGAAAAAGTATTACATTTATCCCGAATTGATGGCCTAACCAATCTTTGTAATCGTCGATATTTTGATGAGTTTTTACATCAAGAATGGAGTCGTTGTGACCGTTTAAAGCAACCCATTAGTCTTGCCTTAATTGATATTGACCATTTTAAATTGCTAAATGACACCTATGGGCACCAGGTTGGCGACCAATGCCTAAAAATAATCAGCTCTGTTCTTAAAAAAATCACTAATAGACCAGGTGACATATGCGCAAGATTTGGTGGTGAAGAGTTTGTTATATTATTAAGCAATACAAAAATACTAACTGCAGAAAAAATCATTAATAGGCTCTTAAATATGATCCGGGACTTAAGGCTTCCCAACAAAAACTCACCTGTTTGTCCTACAGTTACAATCAGTGCTGGTATTGCTTATGCTTACCCTAGCCATGGAGTCAATGAACAACAATTAATAGAAGTAGCTGACAAATATCTCTATGAAGCTAAAGAAAATGGTCGAAACCAAATAATGTATGGACATGAAACACAAAAGTTTATCGCTTCCCAATAAAACTCAATATTCAAATATCCCTTATCCAAAGCCATGCAAATCAACTTAAAAAACAGTTTTTTATCTGCTACGTATTGATATTTGCAAAAAAAATAGGTATATTCTCGCTCCTTAAATTTTCAGCTTGGATTTCAGGAGTAAACTCTTGGCTAATATAAAATCTGCAAAAAAACGGGCTCGTCAATCCGAAAAACGCCGTAAACATAATGCAAGTCGTCGCTCTATGATGCGAACCTACATGAAAAAGGTTATTGCTGCTATTAGTGCTGGTGACAAAGACGCCGCTCAAACCGCTTACCAAAAAGCTGTTTCAGTAATCGATGTTGCTGCTAATAAAGGGCTTATTCACGCGAATAAGGCTGCTCGTCATAAAAGCCGTTTTAATACTCAGATTAAAGCAATGGCTTAAGTTACTTCTTAGAATACCTAAAAAGCCGCTAGTTTAGCGGTTTTTTTATGCCTGAACCAGAATCAATCACTTACCTATATCGCCAAACTGTACTTTTGATGCTTCTCACAGCATTACAAATTTTTACACAGCCGTTTTAAACTTATAGATACAAACACTACAATTGATAATGCTTTATATCAAAAATAAAACTATACTGACCTGTTCCAACATACTCTAGAGGTAAAACTATGAGTCATTTTATAATAAGCCTTACATATAGCGGCTTTAAAACTTTAGCAGTTATTTTAATGCTATTTTCAGTAATATTTAATTCCGCTTGCAACACAAATACGATCAAATCAGCTGACACGAGCAACTCAATTGATAATACGATTACTGAAGCTAACAACTCCCAGAAAACAGACGATTCTGAAGAAGAGTCAATGAAAAAGCTGGCTAAGCTTCTTGAAAAGCCTGCGCCAGACTTTGCATTAAAAGATTTGGCAGGAAAAGAGTATAAATTATCTGATTTCAGAGGTAAGTATGTTTTTCTTGATTTTTGGGGTACCTGGTGTGGGCCTTGTGTTGAAGGGCTTCCTCATATCAAAGAAACCTATGATACTGCTGATAAAAATAAAGTAGTTTTTATTGGGGTCTGCCATGAATGCGAAGATCTTAGGGCTTTTTTAAAAGAAAATGACTATCCTTGGTTACAGTTACAATCTAATGAAAAGGCTGTTGCAGATTACAAAGTTGAATTTTTCCCAACTCCTATTCTTATTGATCCTGAAGGTAACATTTTAATAACAGGGCATCTTAGTGATGATTACAAACGCTTTTCTGATCTTAAAAAGCTACTAAATGAGTATATAAAATAGCTTTAATTTATCTAAATACTAGGGGTTATTGACACACCTTATCTTTAACCCTTAGTTCCCTTCGCTGCTCTCAAGCTTGATAGACTCGATATGCTCCATAATATCAAAACATAGCTGCTTAGTTCCTTCACCTTGCAGTCCTGAAATACTGTAATAAGCTCCTTGCCAATTAAGCTCTTGCAAAATAGCTTGTTGCATTGCCTGTTGCTCGTCTTCATCCAACAAGTCGGTTTTGTTAAATATCAACCAAATTTCTTTCTCAGCCAAGTCACTTTTATATTCTTCTGAGTAACGTTTTAGCTCGCTATGAATTGAGCGGATATTATCAATGGGCTTCGACTCATCAAATGGTTTCATATCAACCAGGTGAAGTAAAAGTCGAGTGCGAGATAGATGCTTTAAAAAGCGTATGCCTAGTCCAGCGCCATCTGCAGCACCTTCAATTAACCCAGGAATATCCGCAATCACGAAGCTTCTATGTGGCTCCGGTGAAACCACGCCTAAATTTGGAACCAGTGTTGTAAAGGGATAATCTGCCACTTTCGGTTTAGCTGCCGACACTCCGCGAATAAAAGTTGATTTTCCAGCATTGGGTAGGCCAAGCAAACCAATATCTGCTAAAACCCGTAATTCAAGTTTTAACTCTCGAAAATCGCCTTCAGAGCCTTGGCTAGTTTGCCTCGGCGTTCGATTAATACTACTTTTAAATCGTGTATTGCCCAATCCATGAAAACCGCCTTGAGCAACTAATAATTTATCACCTGATTTCTCTAGATCGCCAATCAGTTCCTCAGTATCTTGATTAATCACACGAGTTCCAACTGGAACTGCTAAAACCAAATCGTCACCCTTTGCACCGGTACAATTTTTAGTTCCACCTTTTGAACCATTCTCAGCACCGTAAAAACGTACATAACGATAATCTACTAGCGTGTTAAGCTCACTATCCGCTAATAAATAAACACTGCCACCATCACCACCATCACCACCATCAGGGCCACCTTTAGGGATGTATTTTTCGCGCCTAAAACTACATAGCCCACTACCGCCATTACCTGCTTTGACTTTAATTATGACTTCATCAACAAATTTCATTAGATATTAGCGTTTAACATTAAGGATTTATATTATAGGGTTAATTAACCCTAATTGGGCTTAAACTAAAAAAGCTCCATATGGAGCTTTTTTAGTTGATTGAATCAAGTAAAGAAATGTTTAGTTAGCTACAATACTAACAGTTCGGCGATTACGTAAACCTTTTACTTCAAATTTAACTTCGCCATCTTTTTTAGCAAAAAGCGTATGATCTCGACCAATACCAACATCAACGCCAGGGTGAAAATGAGTACCACGCTGACGAACAATGATGCTACCAGCTAAAACTTTTTCGCCACCAAAACGTTTAACACCTAAGCGTTTGGATTCCGAATCGCGACCGTTACGAGTACTACCACCAGCTTTCTTATGTGCCATTTTATTTCTCCGATACTCTAAAAACCTAAACCAATACGGCTAAAACTACTTACTAATACCAGTAATTTTAACTTCAGTATACCACTGACGATGCCCCATTTGCTTACGGTGGTGCTTACGTCGTTTAAACTTAACAATTTTAATTTTTTTGCCTCGGCCATGTTCAACAACTTCACCAGAGACTTTTGCGGCATCTAAGTAAGGTGCACCTAACGCTAAATCAGCGCCTTCACCAACCATTAAGATTTTATCAAAATCAACAGACGCGCCTTTTTCAGCGTCGATCTTTTCCAATCGAACCACTTGGCCTTCTGATACTCGGTGTTGTTTGCCACCACTTTGAATCACCGCGTACATAATCTCTATTTCTCCGTTCTATATTAGTCTAATACTAATAAATTGGTTACTTACTTCAATGGGAATCATAAATAAGGGCGCGCATTTTATGCTATTGAAGCATTTGTCGCAAGCTAAAAGCTGTAAATTTGATCATTTTTGATTAAAACAAAGTCATATTTTAATAAAATAAACGCTATTAACAGCTATTAACACTTTTTAACTTGACCCTCACCGCGTCACAGCCTAGCATTTGCCGCTGGATTAAATAATTATATCAATACCCATACTGGGTTTATGGAATTAACCAAATTGACCAATGTAAACGATATTGTTCGCCTAGTAGATAGCGACTTTAAAGCGACTAATCAGATTATCTTACAACAACTCAAATCAGATGTTGTGCTCATCAATCAACTTGGCCAATATATTATCTCATCTGGTGGTAAACGACTAAGACCATTATTAGTCTTAATAGCCTCTAATGCGTTGGGTTATCAAGGCGATCAACAGCATAAAGCTGCAGCCATTATTGAGTTTATCCATACAGCCACCCTACTGCATGATGATGTGGTTGACGAAAGCGATAGACGACGCGGTAATGAAACGGCAAATGCTCTATTTGGTAATGCTGCTAGCGTACTTGTGGGAGACTTTCTTTACTCTCGCGCCTTTCAAATGATGGTGTCGCTGGACAAAATGCAAGTGATGCAAGTTTTAGCGAACACGACTAATAAAATTGCGGAAGGTGAAGTTCTACAGCTGATGAACTGTAATGATCCAAACACCACTGAACAAGCTTATTTTGAAGTTATTCATAATAAAACTGCCATCCTCTTTGCAGCAGCTTGCCAACTTGGCGCTATTATTAGTGGACGAGATGAGCTCGCCGACCAACTCCATCAATTTGGTTTACATCTGGGCTTAGCTTTTCAATTGATGGACGATGCTCTGGATTATATATCTGACAGCGAAGCATTAGGTAAAAATGTTGGTGACGACTTAGCGGAAGGCAAACCAACGTTACCGCTTATTTATGCCAAACAACAGGCCGATGAAAAATCCCGCAAGCTAATTGAAAACTGCATTGAAAATGGCGGCATTGAGCATTTGGAGGAAATCCAAAGCATCATTAAACAAACAGGTTCGATTGATTACACACTTAATAAAGCACAGGAACAAGTCACCTTGGCTAAAACCCACTTAAAACAAATGCCTGACAACCCATACACTCAAGCGTTGAGTGAACTCGCAGAACTAGCCGTTGAACGCAGTTATTAGACTTAGACTAAAAACTAAAAGAAAGACTCTCAAACAGTACTCTTCAAGCGTATAAATCGCTAAAACACCTCTAAATTAGCTAGTTTCAGTTGATATGATTTGTTACAATTTGGCCAATTTCTTTTAAACATTCACTTTAAAACAAAACGGTAGGTAGTAACGTGGCACAACATATAAATTTAACCAGTGATCAATTGATCGATATGGCGATAGAGCTCAACGAGGGCGTGATTGCTTCTAATGGCGCACTCAGTGTTGAAACCGGCTTACGCACAGGTCGCTCCCCTAAAGATCGCTTTATTGTTAAAGAAGCATCAACTCAGTCAGACATTGACTGGGGCAATATCAATCGACCTTTTGATGAAGATAAATTTAATGCTCTTTGGCAACGGGTTGAAAACTATATTCAAACTAAAGAGAACCAATTTGTTTCAGAGTTACATGTTGGCTCCGATCCAGAACACTATCTTCCAGTAAATGTTACAACAGAAACTGCTTGGCAAAATCTTTTTGGACGTAACTTGTTTGTCCGCCCAACTAATTATAACGCTGATAACAAAGAAGAGTGGCAGATATTAAATTGCGCTAACTTCAAGTGTGACCCTGAAAGAGATGGCACCAATAGCGATGGCGTTGTGATTATTAATTTTGGTCAACGCAAAGTTTTATTAGCCGGTATGCGTTATGCCGGTGAAATGAAAAAAGCCATGTTCTCAGTACAAAACTTTTTACTCCCAGCAAAAGATGTTCTACCTATGCATTGTGCAGCAAACTCTGATGGCAAAGGCGATGTGACTTTATTCTTTGGCTTATCAGGCACAGGAAAAACTACTCTTTCAGCTGATCCAGCTCGTTACTTAATTGGCGATGACGAACACGGCTGGGGAACAGGCACCGTATTCAACATTGAAGGCGGCTGCTATGCAAAAACAATTGACCTCTCAGAAAAAAATGAACCTGTTATTTGGAGTGCAATTAAACGCGGCACCATTATTGAGAATGTGGTTTTAGATAACCAAGGTCAACCGGATTATACTGACACCAAACTCAGCCAAAATGGTCGTGCAGGCTACCCAAGAGAACACATTGATTCACGCATTAATGAAAATCGTGATGGCGAACCAAGTGCAGTTATTTTCTTAACTTGTGACTTAACTGGCGTATTACCGCCGGTATCAATTTTATCCAAAGAAGCTGCTGCTTATCATTTCTTAAGTGGTTATACGGCTAAAGTTGGTTCAACAGAAATTGGTTCTACTTCAGCAATTGAACCAACTTTCTCAACCTGTTTTGGCGCACCATTCTTCCCTCGTCCAGCGAGCGTTTATGCTGAACTGTTAATGAAACGTATTGAAGCTAACAATGCAAAAGTTTATTTGGTCAATACTGGCTGGACTGGTGGTTCTTATTCAGGTGGCGGTAAACGCTTTAGCATTCCAACGACACGTTCAGTCATTAGCGCTATTCAATCAGGTGCCTTGGCTAATGCAGAAACGGTTCGAATTGAATCACTTAACCTTAACGTACCTGTTGCTGTTGAAGGTGTTGATAGTGATTTGCTGCAACCTAAAAAGACTTGGTCAGATGCTTCTGCTTACGACCAAGAAGCTAAAGCACTCGCTAAGCTTTTCCAAGACAATATCGAAAAATTTGATATTACTGAATCAATTAAAGCTGCAGGCCCTCAAGCCTAATCGTTCAACGGCTCTCTAGGTTCACCCACTAAAAAAGGCGCTTAAATAGCGCCTTTTTTAGTTTATCCGACTATTATAAAACTACTGTCTACTAGTCACTTCAACCAAGTGGTATCCAAACTGTGTTTTAACTGGTCCATGAACCTCACCGACTGATTCATTAAAACAAACCTCATCAAACTCAGGAACCATCATACCTGGACCAAAAGCACCTAAGTCACCGCCACTTTTACCAGATGGGCAAGTTGAGTGCTCCTTTGCAATATCTTCAAAACTACTACCATCAATAATTTGTTGTTTTAACTGATTACACTCATCTTCACTTGAAACTAGAATATGTCTTGCTGTTGCAGTTGCCATTTTATTCCTCTATTAACTAAACTTTTGTAATTTAATTAACATAGATTATACTGCTATAGAAACACCAAAGAAAAGAAAAAGTTAATGAAAAATGACTTAATCATCTCATGTCCAACTTGCAAAAAGAGCCTTCGATGGAAAGATTGCCAAGATTTTCGACCTTTTTGCAGTAAACGTTGTCAGTTAATTGATCTCGGCGAATGGGCAAATGAGGGTCATGTTATAGCAGGCTCATCGGCACCACCATCAGGCTCTTCTGATGAGATAGACTCACCGGAAGATTTCTAGCTGCTCAATCATCAGCTGAGGCGTTTGATTACCGAGGTATTCATTAACCGCTAGCTTATAAACTAATTTAATCTTATCACCTTCAGCCACATTAAGTGCTTTTGGATAACGGAAAAAGATTCCATCAATATAATGGCCTTGTTTTTCAACAACAAGTTTCAAATGTTCTTCAGCAAGAACACGACAGTTAACCACAAAAAAATCATCGCTAAATAAAGGCTCTGGAAAACCTTGCCCCCAAGGCCCCAAACGACGTAATTGAGAGGCAAAATCAAGACTTAATTCATCAGGCTGCAACTCGCCATCAGTAATAATTTCATCTTTAATTAAACCACTATTGGATTGCACATTTTGTTGAAAAAACTCCGCAAACTTTTGATAGTTGTCTTGCTTAATAGTTAAACCTGCAGCCATAGCATGACCACCAAATTTTTCGATTAGTTGAGAGTCTTGGCTGTCTATCAAAGCTAAAATATCGCGTATATGTAAACCTTCAATAGAACGAGCCGACCCCTTAAGTAACGCTTGATTATCATCTTGTGCAAAAATAATTACTGGACGATTAATTTTTTCTTTAACACGAGAAGCTAAAATACCAACAACACCTTGGTGCCAATTAGGGTCATACAAACATAACGCTGATGTTTCCTGACCTTCATCGACATCATTTGACAAGATTTTTTCAATACAAGTTTCAATATCTTTTGTTGCTTGCGCTAACATTTCCTTTTCAATATTTTTTCGTGAACGATTTAAATTATCAAGTTTACTTGCAATAGATAGCGCTTTTTCATAATCATCCATTAATAAACACTCAATGCCAATAGATATATCATCAAGACGTCCAGCTGCATTAATTCTGGGACCAACAGCAAAGCCTAAGTCACTGGCCTGACATTTTTTTTCCTGGCGTTTAGCTATTTGCAATAATGCCTTAATACCCGCACAAGAAAGACCGCTGCGAATTCGTTTTAAACCCTGCTCAACCATAATACGATTATTTTTATCGAGAGGTACTAAGTCTGCAACGGTTCCAACAGCAACAATATCAAGTAACTCAGCCAAATTAGGTTCATCAATATTTTTTTCTTTAAACCACCCTTGGGCTCGCATACAACTTCTTAGTGATAACATTAAGTAAAATGCAACGCCAACGCCCGCAAGACATTTACTTTCAAAACGATCACCCGGTTGATTTGGATTAACAATAGCTTTTGCCTCAGGCAACTGAATACTTGCCAAATGATGATCGGTAATAATGACTGAAATACCTAACTGATTAGCCCGCTCAACCCCTTCAACATTGGTAATACCGGTATCAACAGTCACAATTAAATCAGGATTAAATTGAGCCGCATGCTCAACCAGTTTAACCGATAAGCCATAACCAAAGTGAAACCTATCAGGCACTAGATAATTGATTTTTTTTGCACCTAATAGCTTTAATGCACGTAATAAAACTGCAGTGCTAGTTGCACCATCTGCATCAAAGTCCCCAATAATCAAAATTGATTGTTCTAACTTAATCGCGTCAAATAAAACCCCGGTCGCCTTATCGATGGATTTTAGTTTGGTTGGTGGCAATAAACCTTTAAGTGAATAGTCTAATGCTTCTAGACTTTGAACATTTCGTGTCGCTAAAATCTGTTGTATTTTGGTTGGAAAAACATCTAATTCAGGATTTGGCTGAACCCATGACTTGTTAATGACTTTTTTAATAATCATACTAGCTGAATATTCGCTGTAACAGGCTAGGTTCGTTTTTTCGTGTAATAATTCGATCTTGCAAAACAATTTGAGTATCCAGTTTTTTATTTGTTAATATTCTATCTTGCCAAAACTGAACAAGTTTAGGGTACGTTTCCTGTTCTGTTTCAAATAAAATAAGAATGCACTCATCAGTCTCAACTTGATCAAGCTGTTCATATTCGCAATAAGTTAATAACGTATTCATACAAAAGGTTTTAATCAAATCGTTATTACTCACTAAAGTCATCTTAGTATTTTTAATAAATGGAATCTGCTGACGTTCATCCGCATGATTTTCTTTAGATTCATTTAAAGTTAAACAATCAAAAAAATGGACGCCTAAACAAGTTTCCGGTGCAACAGCTGTGAGCCCTTGGTAATCTTGCATTTGTTTCATGAGCATTTGCATTTCTGTGGTTAACTTTTGCCAAAAGGTATGCTCTTGACCACCATAAGAAAAATCAAACATATCTTTACCAATAAGCTCATCAACTCTGGGAGCAGAAAAACTCATCGCTTGCTCACTGCAAAAAAGCCAGGCATTTTTATCGATTAAATAAAGGCTTTCACCCTCATTCATAAGTTTCTCATTGATTTGCGCCACCACTCGAATTGCATCGTTATGCGTCCAAGTTAAAGGCGACTGTCCCATCATGTAAGCGCCTCGATGAGTTAACTGCAACATAACCGGGTCACAACAAGCAATCGTTTTAACATTAGGACTGAGGCCAAATTGTGCCATACGTAATTGAGACCAAGGCAAATGGCTATCAGGGTAATTAACACTTTGACAAAAAAGCGACTGCCAGTCTTGTGTTAAACCCTTAATAGTTACTGTCTCTTTAACCTTTTCTAACTCAAATAAAGGCTCAATTTGTTGCATTGTGGCATGGGGTAAAAAAATTTTTAATGAATGCATAAACGCTCTTAGATCTTTATAACCTTTTTATTCTTATATCTGCACAATAAAAAAGTCCTTTTATTAAATTTTTTATCTAGAGTCTAGTGCTCTGATTTGATAGGCTAATAGCCTCATCATCTATTTAAATACTCGATATTGAGAAAGAGCAATTTTTCGATGATACTTTTTTAAAGACAGAAGCTTCAACCATAAAACCTGAGGCATTTAATCAGTCAACTAAGGCTAAATAAACTCATGCTTTTGCAAAAAGAACCTAACCATAACTCAATTAATATCAAAAGCTATAAAGCTGGTGAAATTAATATCTCTGGAACACTTTACAATAGACCGATTTTATTGCAACCCTCAAACGTGACTATTTTTGAAAGTGCTACAAATTTTTCAGCACTGAATATCGACCAACTAATTGAGAGAATTCCCTCAGAGACCGAAGTTTTATTAATCGGTACTGGCGAAAAACATTTGTTTTTGCCACAAAGCGCTATTCAACAAATTAATCGTCTAGGGCTTTCTGTTGAAGTTATGGCAACCCGACCAGCTTGCCATACTTTTCAAATACTAGCCTATGAAAACAGAAAGGTTTTTGCGCTACTCTTTATTTAACCAAATAGTTGTTATTCAACAATGCTGATTAATAACTAAAAACCTTACAACTTAAGAACGTTTTTGCAATTCTGCGAATAATTGCTCTGCGGGCAAATAACCACCAATAATTTCACCATTCGATAAAATAATTGCTGGCGTGCCAGATAATTTAAGTGCTTGACTTAAATAATACTGTTCAGCCAGTTGATCTTGACAATTACCTGGCGAAAATTGTCCTTGTAATTTAGCTGCATCCATAGCCGCTAACCGATCTTTGGCACACCAAATAGATTCCAGCTTTTTGTGCGAAGCTGAACCTAGCCCAGCTCTTGGATAAGCCATATAACGCACACTGACACCTTTTCCTATTAGCTTAGCAACTTCTTGATGAAGTCTACGACAATAGCCACAGTCAACATCAGTGAAAATAGTAATCTCATACTTTTCTTGTTTGGCTTTGTAAACCACCATATCAGCTTCATTAACATTAGCAATTAATTCAGCCCGTTTGGGCGCTAACTTAGCTTCCTGCTTCTGGATCGCTATTTGTGATAGATTAATTGGTCTTTGTTTAGTTAAATCTAATAAGTTCCCTGCCATTAAATGATGGCCCGTGCTAGAAATATAAACTAAATCACCATTTAAAAAAGCTTGATAAAAACCATCAATTGGGCTTTTTTCAATACTATCAACTTCGACATTTAATTTGCTTTCTAGCGCTAGCTTAATCTGTTCAGGCGTTTTAGTGTGAGTTTCCTCTTGCACTTCTACCCTATCTTGCACTTTTGACTCACTGGGTATCACCTCAGCAGATTCAGACTGTTTATTATTGGGAGCGCTACTATTAAGATCAGTCGTATTAAGATCACTCGAGTGAGAAGCATTTCTTGATTCAAAACCTAGAAAAAAAATCAAAGCTAATAATGCCATTAAGGCAAAAACAATAAGTTTTTTAGTAAAATAATTCATTAAGTCCCTCAAGCTGCATAGCCAATTTAATAATACCCTCTATCATAACATAGCTTAACTATAAGTTTAGCCCCTCGGATGATGCTGTCGATGAATTGACTGGAGCCTTTCTTTAGCAATATGTGTATAAATTTGAGTGGTTGAAAGATCGCTATGACCCAATAACAGCTGCAAAGTTCTTAAGTCGGCACCATGAGATAATAAATGTGTCGCAAAAGCATGCCTTAAAGTGTGGGGAGAGAGTGGTTGAGTAATCGCGGCTTGCTTGGCATAAAGTTTAACCCGATACCAAAAAGTTTGTCGTGTCATTTTTTTTGCTCGCTTAGAAACGAAAAGAAAATCACAAACCTGACTACCCAATAAAATTCCTCGGGAAGTTTTAATATAATGCTGTATAGCCTCTAACGCTGTATCACCGAAAGGTACCAAACGCTCTTTATTACCCTTACCAACAACTCTAACAACCCCTTGGTTTAAACTGATTTGATTAAACTCTAATCCAATCAATTCTGAAATTCTTAAACCACTGGCATACATTAATTCAAGCATAGCTCTGTCACGACTACCTAAAGGTTCATCAAAATTAGGCATTGCGAGCAGCTTTTCAATATTGGCTTCAGAAAGACTGTGAGGTAATGACTTAGCAAGTTTGGGTGAAGCAACTTTTGCCGTTGGATCTTGAAGAATTAAATGTTGTTCTAGTGCATATCGATAAAAACGCCTTAAACTGGATAACAAACGAGCAGTTGAACGACTCGAAAAAGCCTGTTTATGTCGATAAGAAAGGTAACCCTGCAATAAAGCTAAATCAACTTTGAGTAGAGATGAATGATTAGAGACTAGCCATGCTATAAACAAATTCAGGTCTGAACGATAACTATCAAGGGTTTGCTGGCTCAAGCCATCCTGCATCCAGAGATAATCTAAAAACAACTGAACTTTTTCTTGCTCAGATACTGGTATTTCAGCTGATTTAACAGACAATCTAGGCATAACAGACAACCTAACAATAATGACTAATAATGGTGTAAAACAGTAAAGCAAACCTCATCCTAGCAACTAGCAACTTTAAATACCAGCCGTTATAAATTTACCCACCAATTATCTAATAGCGTTTAATGACTTTAAATCAATCAGTTATTATAATATTCTGTGTGAGTAAACAGAGATTATCAAACTAAATAATTGAGAGGTAAACAACCATGGAACAAGACAAAAGAACAGGAGACAGCCCTGTACCATCGAATATTAAGGACTATTTAAATACGGAACAACTTGAAGTTTTAAACAAAATAGAAAGCTTTGGTTGGAATATCAAGTTTATTCGCCGTCCAAGCTTTCAGGATCCAATTGTTGTTATCACCAATACTGAAGGCAATTCAATTGGCGTTTTAGAAACTGACGGTAGAATTAATTTAGAGCTTGATATTGATATTCGACAATAAAAATTATTCGATAAACATCAAAATAAATGGTGGGTCGTGGGCGATTCGAACGCCCGACCAATTGATTAAAAGTCAACTGCTCTACCGGCTGAGCTAACGACCCAATGTCTAAACGAGGGGCGCATTATCCGGGTTTTACAGAAAAAAACAAGATCTTTGTCATATTTTTTTAGCTATACCAACACTCAAAGAGAATACAATGGTTAAATTTTAATCGATAGCTTTCAGCCGCTCAAACCCACTTTTTACAATATTAATCGTAGCTTGAATATCATCATCACTGGTAAAGCGACCTACAGAAAAACGCAATGAGGCATGTGCCTCTTCATCACTAAGGCCAAGCTGTTTTAACACGTGAGATGGCTCAACACTCGCCGAAGTACAAGCCGAGCCAGAAGAAACGGCAATATCTTTAAAAGCCATCAATAAACTTTCACTATCAACGCCGTCAAAACGTAGGTTCAATATATTACTAACGCTCTGATTTAGATCACCATTAACATGAATTCCCTCTACTTCTTGTAGAGCATTTAACAAGGTTAATTTTTTTTGATTAATGACTCGACTTTCATTTTCCAAGTTTTGTTTAGCTAACTCAAAAGCAAGACCCATAGCTGCAATTTGGTGAGGGGCTAAAGTGCCTGAACGTAACCCTCTTTCATGACCGCCACCATGAATTTGAGCTTGCAGATTACCTTGCTGACTTTTTTTAACATATAAACAACCAATACCCTTTGGGCCATAGACTTTATGTGCCGAAAAAGACATCAAATCAACCGGTAGTTGGCTCAAGTCAATGGATAACTTACCAGCACTTTGAGCAGCATCTACATGAAATAAGATCTTATGCTTTGCCGCTAACAAACCAATTGACTCAATCGGTTGAATCGTACCTATTTCATTGTTAACCTGCATAATTGAAATCAAAATTGTTTCATCAGTAATCGCTTGCTCAACTGACTCTGGAGATACAAGGCCAGATTGTTCGGGTGTTAAATAGGTCACGTTAAAACCCTGCGTTTCAAGCTTTTTGCAAGTATCAATAACCGCTTTATGCTCAATCGCACTGGTAATTATATGGCCTTGCTTTTGTTTTTCAGCGATACCTTTTATCGCCAAGTTATTTGATTCAGTAGCACCTGATGTCCAAATAATTTCTCTGACATCAGCACCGACACAATCGGCTACCTGATTACGAGCAATATCAACAACCTCTTCAGCTTGCCAACCTAAACGATGAGAACGAGAAGCTGGATTAGCAAACACCCCATCAATGGTTAAGCATTGCATCATCTTCTCAGCCACTTTTGGATCAACGGGTGTGGTTGCTGCATAATCTAAATAAATTACTTTTTTCATGGCTGTTCAACCTGATGACTAGCACAAAACTTTTCTACTGAGGTTAAAAACCCTCTTAAAATATTCAATTCACTCTGAGTGATTTCAGCTTTATTAAACAAACGATTCATCCTAATATCAATTTGTTTGGCATAGTCTGGAATAAGATAGCCGGTTTGTTGCATCACTTGATCAAAATGCTCTAATAAACCTTGTAATTCTTGCCGCGTTACAACTGACTCAGTATCAACAGTTCTTTGTTGAGGTAACTGTTCATCACCACTAAAAGCTAACCGCATTTCATAAGCAATTAATTGCACTGCAGAAGCTAAATTAAGCGAAGAATAATCGGGGTTAGTTGGAATATAAAGATGATAGTGACACAAGTGCAGCTCTTCATTGGTTAAACCAGAGTTTTCTGTACCAAAAAGAATAGCAATGGGTACTCTCGAAGAGTCCTGTTGAATAATATCAATAAGATCGCGTGGTGTAATCAGTTTACTTGGCAAGCTACGTCGACGGGCACTCGCTCCAACAATCAATCGACAATCAGAGATAGCTGATTCAATATCATGACAAACTTTAGCATTAGCTAAAATATCAACCGCGCGTGAAGCTCTTTCTGTCGCTTGTGCGCTCGGATATTGACTAGGATTTACTAAACATAAGTCCGACAACCCCATTACTTTCATAGCACGGGCAGCGGCACCAATATTTCCAGGATGAGTGGTGTGCGAGAGCACCATACGAATTTTTTCTAACATAGTGGACTAGTATAATAGGAAAGTTAAATCGTTTAAATTATTTACTATTGGTTTTACGGTAAGCATTAACAATATGACGCGTTTCTTCTGACAAAATATCCCAAAGCCGATCAAAACGTGTTCCTTGAAAAGCCGCTTCGCGTAATTGTTTAAAAGTAATAAACCCAGCATCCTCCTCCAAAATGCGTTTACTTTTGGTTGAAGCAACAATTAGAGCAAATTCAAGCAATTTATCTTCTGCGCCATAACGTCGATCATGGTCACTTGACGTGGTAATTTCTTTAACATAGTAGAGTGGGTCATAATCGAGCATCTTATCATCAAGTAGAATCCTAAGCATTTTCAAAACTTGCTGTCGCCTAGCAACATTAACAATAGCCGCCTTGCTACCATTTTGTTTTATTAAAGACTTAACGACTTGAGTTTGATCAATCAGTCGAGAGACATCTAAAATATCTAACAAAGGTTGAATATCAGCGTATTCTTCCTCAATAAGTAAACCAAAGAAATCTTTTAGCTTTAACATGAATTAAACCTTTCAAACTTAATTTATTAACATCCATTTATCTTTCATACCCAGTATTGCTTAATATAAAAGATATACCAAGTATTATACCCAATACATTTCAAAATGCAGGCTTAACTATTACGCCGCATCAACCAAAAACCTAATAAGCCAAATAAGACTAATGGTAATATAGCACCTAACATAGGATAAAAATTAAAAACTAAACTAATTGGACCAAAAGACTGGCTAGTCAAATGAAACACAAAACCCAACATAACACCAGATAATATTCTCGCTCCCATAGAAACATTGCGCATGGGTCCAAATACAAAAGAAGTTGCCAAAAATACCATTACAGCAATTGCAATCGGTTGTACAAGCTTCTGCCAAAACATCAACTCAAAAGATTCTGTCGGTAATTCATTATCTCTAAGATAGTCAAGATAACGAACCACACCCAATAAACTTAGTGAATCCGGTTGTAGCGTTAAAGTATTAACCTGAGATTGCTGTAATGGGTTTAACCAAACTCTCGATTTCTGATGAAGCGTTTCAATATTATCTTGATGAAAATAGGTTTCAACATTATCCTTTAAAAGCCACTGCCCCTCCACTTCAATTGCTTGAGACGATTGAATAATAGCAATCAACTGAGCATCCGATGACATTTGATAGAAAGTAATATTTCTTAGTTGTCCATTATCTAATAGACGCCCTATCCGGATAATCTCATTATCACGCTTTACCCAAAAACCAGTTTTTGAAAAACTAACTTCACCACTACTAATCGCAGCAGTACGCAATTGTTGCGCTTTTTCAGTTGAGGCTGGGGAAACCCATTCACTAAGGGCAAAAGCCAGTAAAACCAAAATCAAAGAAGCCCTAATCGATGCCCAAGCAATCTGCCAACTTGTCATACCTGAAGCACGCAGAATAGTTAGCTCACTATGAGTCGCCATATTACCTAACGCAAACAATGCACCAATTAACACGCTCATTGGGAAAAACTCGAGCAATCTAGCCGGAAACATTAATCCAACGTAAAGCAAGACATCTGTTATTTGATAATCACCTTGACCTGAATGACCAAGTTCATCAATTAAATTAAATAAGCTTCTTAAACAAACAAGCAATATAAGAACCGACAAGCTCGCTACGATCACCTGACTCGCAATATATCGATCAATCAATTTAAACATTAACGACTTGCCTTTGTTTAAATCGACGACGATAACTCATCGCCTCTGACTGATAAGCAATCAAACAAACCACTAAAAGGAGTAAATGAATCCACCAAAAACCTAACCACTGAGGCAAACTACCACTTGAAATTAATTGCCTCGAATTCATCAATAGCAATGCATAAACAATGTATATAGCCATAGCTGGCAACAAACGAGCAAACTTACCTTTGCGTGGTTGAGTTTTAGCAAGAGGAACCGCTAAAAAACATAATAATAAAATAGATAATGGTGCTGATAAACGCCAGTGTATTTCCGCAGCTGCGGCAGCATTATAGTTCTGCAATAAGGTTAAGCTGTCAATTGCTCGAGTCTTTAGATTAATATTTCCTTCCTCAGGATCTTTTAGCAAAGTAAAATGCGAACCATATTCCGATATTTCCCAAGTAGCATTTTGCTTGTCATAAGCATAAATAGCACCCTTTTCGAGCACCATATAATCTCGGTTTTTGTGATCCTTTTTTTTATTCCGTTGCTCTTTAATATTCTTTTTTTGATTTTTAGAATCGTTTTTCTGGAGCATATAACCACTCTTTGCCACAGTAATGGTTAATTCAGTCTCGTCTTGATCAATACCCGATACAGCAAAAATATCAAAAATTTCACCTTGTTCATTTTTGGCGTTAACAAATACTACACCTGACTGATCCGAATTTTCCTGAAACTTTCCCGGAGAAAAAGCACCATAACGAGCTTCTGACTCTTCCTTAACCATCAAAGCCCTAGACTGATAGCTCGACCAAGGTGTTACCCAAAAACTTAATGAGCCAGCGACTAAAGCCAAAATAATAGCTAAGGGAATAATATTTTTAGCTAACCGAAAGTCGCTCAATCCAAAGCTTTTTATCGCCGCCATTTCGCTCTCAGAATAAAGTCGTCCAAACACCAACATAATAGCGACAAAAAAAGACAGTGGTAACAAAAAACCAGCTACAGCTGGAACCTGTAATCCAAGAAGTTTAAATACTGCTGAAGAAGATATAGAGCCATCAACCGCTAATTGAATAAATTTAATAAAACGTGTACTTAAAAAAATTAAAATCAATACTAAAAGCACAGCCAAAGTGACACGTAAAATTTCATGATTAATATATCGCTTTAAAATCAACTTATTTACTCAGAAAAGTACGACTTTTACTTATAAATTGGATTTATTTCAGTTAAACTGGCATTTTTCATACTTTACTTAACTAATAAACCCAAATTTGATGGTGATATCAGGTAGTGAAGCAACTATATCATAGCCTACGGGGCTAAGTCAGTAAGTCAACGCCTCCTAGTATTAACTCATTAATAAATAAGGTAATTTGATGGAATTTAATGTTAAAAGTGGTAATCCTGAAAAACAACGTAGCGCTTGTGTTGTTGTTGGTGTTTTCGAATCTAGAAAACTGTCTTCCATGGGCGAGCAAATAGATGAAGTCAGTGAAGGTTATTTAAGCAACCTTTTACGACGGGGTGATATGGAAGGTAAGCTTGGTCAAATTTTGCTCTTACACAATGTACCTAATACACTTTCTGATCGCGTTTTACTGATTGGTTGTGGCAAAGAGCGAAACTTTAGCGATAAAGCCTATCGAAACGTGATAGCCAAAGCTATTACCACATTAAATGACACTGGCTCTATGGAAGCCGTATGCTTTTTAAGTGAGTTAAGTGTTAAAGGTCGTGATACTCGTTGGAAAGTTCGTCAAGCTGTAGAAGCTGCTCAAAACACTCTCTACACCTTCGAAGAGTTTAAAAGTAAAAAAGATAATACCCGTCGGCCACTCAGACGACTCACTTTTAATGTAACCACCCGAAAAGAGCTTGCTATTGGCGAGAAAGCCATTGAAGAAGGCTTGGCTATTGCAGCAGGTTGTCACAAAGCAAGAGACTTGGCTAACTGCCCGCCTAATATTGCTAATCCAACTTATTTAGCCGAACAAGCAAAAGTTTTTGCATCTGATAATGATAACCTTGAATGCCAAATATTGGATGAATCTGAACTGGAAGAAATGGGCATGGGTGCTTTTATCTCGGTTTCCAAAGGCTCTGACACACCGGGAAAACTGATTATCCTAAATTACCAAGCTGGCAAAGCCGATCAAAAGCCAGTCGTACTTGTTGGTAAAGGTATTACCTTTGATACTGGCGGTATTTCATTAAAGCCTGGAAAAGGTATGGATGAAATGAAATATGACATGGGTGGTTCAGCCGCTGTTTTTGGTGCCATGGTTGCCGCAGTACAAATGCAACTGCCAATAAACTTAATTATGGTCATTGCTGCCGCTGAAAATATGCCAAGTGGTAAAGCTTCTCGACCGGGCGATATTGTTACCTCTTTATCCGGCAAAACCATTGAAATACTTAATACTGATGCTGAAGGACGTTTAGTCCTTTGTGACGCATTAACTTACGTCGAGCGATTTGAACCTGACGTTGTTATTGATGTGGCAACATTAACCGGTGCCTGTATTGTTGCATTAGGCCATCACAAATCAGGATTAATGAGTAATCACAATCCACTTGCACACGACCTACTCAATGCTGGTGAAACCGCAGGCGATAATGCTTGGCGCTTACCACTTGGTGATGAGTACCAAGAACAACTCGATTGCAACTTTGCTGATATGGCGAATATTGGTGGTTCATCAGCAGGCTCAATCACTGCCGGCTGTTTCCTAGAACGCTATACTAAAAAATATCACTGGGCACATTTAGATGTAGCGGGTACTGCCTGGAAATCAGGTAAACAAAAGGGTGCAACGGGTCGTCCAGTTCCATTACTAACTCAATATTTAATTAACCGCTGCGAAGATTAACTGCAGTCTAATTAAACAATGACACGAGTTGAATTTTATTCGTCAGAAACTGACAACAGCCAAACACCTTACACTCATTTGTGTGAGGTGATTAAGCGTGCTTATCGCAAAGGCCAAAAAGTTTTTGTACATACAGAAAGTCGTCGCGCTGCAGAAAAAATTGACGAATTGCTCTGGACAGATAAAAAAAGTTTTTTGCCTCATCAATTAGTCGATGAAGATCCTGATACAAAACCCCCCATTGAAATTGGTTTTGGTCAAGAACCAAATATACAACCCGATGTTCTAATTAATCTTGCTCAAGATGTCCCCTTGTTTTTTAGTCGTTTCAATTGGGTATTTGAATACGCCTATGGCGATCAAGATAAAAAAGAAAAAGCCAGAGAACGTTTTCGCTTTTATCGGGAACGCGGCTATGCTCTTAATCACCGAACAATCGTTTAATTTATTCCACTATTATTATCAATCAATTTAAGTTATTAAATCGCTATGGATAAATCCTACACGCCACAAAACATTGAACAAGCCTGGTATAAAAACTGGGAAGAAAAAAATTACTTTAAAGCTAAAGAAACTTGTGGAAATAAAGAAAACACTGACAGTTATTGCATTCTAATTCCGCCACCTAATGTCACTGGCAGTTTACATATGGGACATGCCTTTCAACATACTATCATGGACACGCTAACCCGTTACCATAGAATGAAAGGTGATGAAACCTTATGGCAATGTGGTACTGACCATGCAGGAATAGCAACCCAAATGGTTGTAGAACGCCTACTTAATGCCGAAGGAAAAAAGCGTACAGATTTTACCCGCGAAGAATTTATTGAAAAAGTTTGGGATTGGAAAGAAACCTCTGGCAATACCATCACCCAACAAATGCGTCGCCTAGGTGATTCACCGGATTGGACTCGCGAAGCTTTTACAATGGACGAAAAATTATCCCAAGCCGTTCAAGATGTTTTTATTCAACTTTACAATGAAAAAATTATTTATCGCGGCAAACGACTAGTTAACTGGGATCCGAAGTTTCAATCGGCCATTTCTGATTTAGAAGTTGAAAATCATGATGAAAAAGGCTTTCTATGGCACTTCCGTTATCCCTTAGCCAATGATGCAAAAACTAGTGATGGAAAAAATTATTTAGTGGTTGCCACTACTCGACCCGAAACCATGTTAGGTGACTCAGCTGTTGCCGTTAATCCAAAAGACGAGCGCTATAAAAACTTAATTGGCGAATCAATTATCTTGCCTTTAGTTAATCGAGAAATTCCTATCATCGCTGATGACTATGTTGATATGGAATTCGGTACTGGCTGTGTCAAGATCACGCCAGCCCATGATTTTAATGACTATGAAGTTGGCAAAAGACACCAATTACCTTTAATTAATATATTATCACCTGAAGCAAAAGTTTTAGCTTTAGCAGAAGTTTATGATTATTCTGGTAAAACGCTAACGGATATCAATAAAAGCTTACCTGAACAATATGCTAACCTTGATCGCTTTGACGCTCGCAAAAAAATTATTACTGAATTTGAATCCTTAGATCTGTTAGAAAAAATTGATGACCACGCATTAAAAGTGCCAAAAGGCGATCGCAGTAATGTGGTTATCGAGCCACTTCTCACGGATCAATGGTATGTCGCTGTCGAATCACTTGCAAAACCAGCGATAGATGCTGTTCGAAATGGTGACATTAAATTTGTACCCGAAAACTGGGATAAAACTTATTATCACTGGATGGAAAATATTCAAGACTGGTGTATTAGCCGTCAACTTTGGTGGGGTCATCGCATCCCTGCTTGGTATGATGAGCAAGGTCAGGTTTATGTCGGACAAAGCGAGTCTGATATTCGTAAGCAAAACAATTTAAGTGATGATGTAAAACTTCATCAAGACAACGATGTACTCGACACTTGGTTTTCCTCGGCACTTTGGCCTTTTGCCACCATGGGATGGCCAGACAAAACGCCTGAACTGGAAAAGTTTGTACCTTCAAGTGTATTAGTTACTGGTTTTGATATTATTTTCTTTTGGGTCGCTCGTATGATTATGATGACTCTCAAATTTACTGATCAAGTTCCTTTTAAAGAAGTTTATATCACTGGACTAATCCGTGATGAAAAGGGACAAAAAATGTCAAAGTCAAAAGGTAATGTCTTAGACCCAATCGATCTGATCGACGGCATCGAGCTTGATCAGCTCATGCAAAAAAGAACGCTTGGTTTAATGAATCCCAAAGATGCCGAAAAAATAAAAAAGAACACCAAGAAACAATTCCCTGAAGGCATCGAGTCTTATGGTACTGATGCACTCAGAATGACTTTTTGTGCTCTCGCATCAACCAGTCGCGATATTAATTTTGATTTAGGTCGCGTCGAAGGTTACCGCAACTATTGTAATAAATTATGGAATGCCGCTCGTTATGTATTAATGAATACCGAGAATCAAGACTGTGGTAAAGGCTCCGACCTTAATACAAGCAATTCAGATCTCGAACTTAGCATTGCCGACCGTTGGATTATTAGTCGGCTTCAAAACACAATAACTAACTTTGAAAAACATGTTCACCAATATCGCTTTGACTTAGCTACACAAGCACTTTATGAGTTTAGTCGTAATGACTATTGTGATTGGTACTTAGAACTTTCTAAACCAATTTTATATAGTGATGATTACAGTGAACAACAAAAGTGTGGTACTCGCCACACCTTAGTCAATGTTCTCGAGACAACTATGCGACTACTTCATCCGATGATTCCTTTTATCACCGAAGAAATTTGGCAAAAACTAAAACCTATGACAAGTGCGTCATCTGAATCAATTATGATCAGTGCTTTTCCAACCTTTAATACTGATTTGGTTGATAAAAAAGCTTTAACAGACTTAGATTGGATACAATCCTTTATTATCGCTGTTCGAACTATTCGAGGTGAACTGAATGTATCCCCGGCAAAACCGGTTAGCGTTATTTTAAACAATATGAACGACCTTGATAGAAACAAGTTACAAGAGTATCGTGGCTTTCTATCCGCACTAGCAAAATTAGAGTCAATCGAGGAACAGACTAAAGAAATTCCACCATCATCAATGGCGCTAGCCAATGAGCTAGAAATACATGTACCCATAGCTGGATTGATTGATGTTAAATCTGAAGTTGAGCGACTCAATAAAGAAATCGATAAACTCACTCAAGAAACCAAACGACTTAACGGAAAACTCAGCAATGCTAACTTTGTTGAACGAGCACCGGCTGCTGTTGTTAACAAAGAAAAAGAAAAGTTAACCGAGGCCGAACAATCACTTGATAAGTTAGTCAAACAAAAACAACAATTTGCTAATCTAGACTAATATTAAATATTATACTTTTATGACAAAATAACAGTTTAGCTAAATTGTTATTTTGTCATACTTTTGTAACCACTCCCCATTAATATCCCGCATTTATATAAAAACAAACCTTAAGTTTGGGGATACTCATATAATGTTTCTTTATCGATTTAAACAATTTACTGTTGCCTTTGTAGCAGCTATTCTTTCTTTTCAACTGCAAGCTGCCGGTGTTCTCGAAGGGCGCATTAGTGACCAGTCAGGAAAAGTCTTTTTTGAAGGTGCCATCATTAGCATTGAAGGCACTAATATAGAAACCACAAGTGGTAATGATGGGCGTTTTAGATTTTCTAGCTTAACTGCTGGTGAATATAAGATCATTGTTTCCTACATTGGTGCTGATAACGTTGAAACACAAACCACTATTTCTGATAACACCACAACAGAAGTTACTATTAAAATTGGTGACGATTCAGAAGAAATAGAAAACATTATTGTGTTTGGTCAAGCTGCTGGCGCATTTGGTGCATTAAACCAAATGAGAGCATCTGATAACTTAATTTCAGTGGTAGCATCAGACTCAATTGGTCAACTACCTGATGAAAATGTTTCGGAAGCATTGCAGCGTATTAGCGGTGTTTTTATTGAACGTGATCAAGGTGAAGGTCGTTTCGTTGGTATTCGCGGTTTAGATCCAAGTTTAAATCTTTCTAAAATTAATGGCTTAAATATTCCAGCACCAGAAAGTGATAAGCGCCACGTTGCCCTTGATGTTATTCCTTCTGACCTAGTTGAAACACTTGAAGTCACTAAAAGTTTAACGCCTGACCAAGATGCTGATGCGATTGGTGGAACGATCAATATTAAAAGTTTAAGTGCTTTTGATAGAGATGGCATGAGCTATAAGCTTACTGCACAAGGTTACCACAATGACTTAGAAAGTGAAGGTGGTCATAAGCTTGCCGCAACTTATACTAATGTTTTTGATTTTGCCGGTGGTGAGCTAGGTGTTGCAGTTAGTGCATCAACCAATGAGCGTAAGTTTGGTACCGATAATATAGAGTCTGATGGTGGTTGGGAAATTGAAGATGGTCAACCTCGCTTTCATGAAGAATTTGAAATGCGTGATTACCAGATTACTCGTGAGCGTGACGGTTTTGCTTTAAATTTAGATTATAGAGCGAGTGCAACAGCCAGCTACTACTTACGCTCCCTTTACAGTAAATTTTCTGACCAAGAATTTCGTAATCGTATTGAGTTTAAATTAGATGAAGGCGATGTTTCCTTCGATGAAAATAGTTTAACTGCAACTAACACAGAGGTTCAGCGCGAATTAAAAGATCGCTTTGAAGAACAAGAAATCACATCGATTGCGCTAGGTGGTGAAAACATTATTGATGAATGGACAATTGAATATACTTTAGGTCTCTCTAAAGCCGAAGAAAATGAACCTGGCCGTATCGATTCCGAATTTGTGTATGAAGGCGCGGAATTTGCCGGTTACCGTAACCTAGGCCTAAATACTTATCCATCAATCTTTGCCTCAGCTGACACTAGAGATGCATCAAACTTCGAGCTTAATGAAATCGTTGTAGAAAACAACAAAGCCAAAGATGAAGAAACTTCTTTTAATATCGACGTTACTAAAGATATGAAGTTTGGTGAGCATACGGGTTATATTAAGTTTGGTGCTAAACTCCGTTCAAGAGAAAAAGAAAATGATGTCAGTGCTCGTGTTTATGACGGCGGCTTTGACTCAGCAACTCTTGATCAATTTGTCTCAGGTAATACCGACTTTACACTTGGTCGCTATGGTCCTTATATTGACTATGCTCGTCAGAGAGCCTTCGTTGCTAACAATGTTGGCAGTTTCGAAGAAGATACTGATGAATCAAGAGCGGTTTCTGCTCGCGATTACACTATGGAAGAAGATATTACCGCGCTTTATTTAATGAGCCGAATTGATGTTAATGACTGGCGCTTTGTTTATGGTGTTCGCTATGAGCAAACTGATCTTAAAGCAAGCGGTTCAAATGTCAGAGAAGTTGATGTAGCCGGTGAAGATGATATTCAAATTGGTACAACCAGCTTTGAAAATGATTACAGCCATGTATTACCAAGCATTAATGTTCGTTACAGCCCATCAGATGATTTAATCATGCGCGCAGCCTACACCCAATCCATTGCTCGTCCATCTTTTGGTCAATTAACACCAACGGCAGACACTATCGAAATTGAAACAAATGATGATGGTGAAAACGAACTGAGTGTTGAAGCAGGTAATCCTGAACTTGAACCTTATGAAGCACAGAACATCGATTTTTCAGTCGATTATTACCCTGGTAAAAATAGTGTGTTAAGTGCGGGTTTATTCTACAAACAAATTGATAACTTTATTTTCAGTGCCAATGTTGGTGACACGGTTGACCCAAGCATTTACGCTGGTAACGTTACAGTTGATGATGTTGACGAAATTATACTACCACTTAATGGTGAGTCGGCTGACTTAATGGGGTTAGAGTTCAGTTGGACGCGTCAGTTTATGGATTTGCCAAGCCCCTATGATGGCTTTTTATTAATGGCCAATGCCACTTTCACAAACAGTGAGGCAGACTTAAGCCTAGCTGCTGATGGCCGAGATAGTAAAATCGATTTACCATTACAAGCTGACGAAGTTTATAATTTTGCTATTGGTTATGAAAAATATGGCTTTAGTTTACGTTTATCTTATGCTCATATTAGCGAACGAATTCTTGAAATCGATGTTGAAGATTCAAGAAATGACTTGTATGAAGACTCTCATAAACAAATTGACTTCACAGCTAAATATAATGTGAACAATAACTTTCAAGTTTTCTTTAGTGCGATTAACTTAAATGAAGAGCCTAACTATCGTTATCGTGGTGAGAAACGTTATCTTGGTCAATATGATGAAATTGGACAGTCTTACATCTTAGGTGTGACTTACCGTAATTTCTAATATAAACTTTTAATCCTAAAGGGGAGTTACCGCTCCCCTTTTTTATTGAAATTTTTTCATCTTTTTATTAAACGAGAATTCAAATGCGTACTACTCTTTTATTCATTCTTTTTCTATTAATATCTGCTTGTCAACATCACCCAATTAACAAAAATGCTAAAGTTATTTATGCGCAAGTTGAAACTCAACCTGTTGCTAATAGTGATGATGCTGCTGATGACCCAGCTATTTGGATTAATCAAAAATCGACTCAAAATAGTCTTGTTTTAGGTACGGATAAACGCCAAGGACTTGCAGTTTATAATCTTCAAGGCAAACAGGTTCAATTTCTTAATCGTGGCCGTTTAAACAATGTTGATCTACGTCAAGGCATATCGATTGATAACAATCTCATTGATATTGCTGTAGCAACGAATCGGACACATCAAACCCTAGATATTTTTTATATTTCCGAAATGGGTAAAGTTAAACATGTTGCTGAGCAAGCCTTAACTATTGCCGATCCTTATGGTGTATGTATGCATCTTGACTCACAAGGTCTAGCTTATGCTTTTGTTAATGGTAAAGAAGGCGAATATCAACAATGGCAATTAAACTCAGATAATCAATTAAAGCCCAAATTAATTGGTGAATTTAAACTGGATTCTCAACCGGAGGGCTGCAGTGTTGATGACCAAACAGCAACGCTTTACTTAGGCGAAGAAAACTTTGGCTTTTGGCAGATGCCTGCGGATGCAAGTCGTGCTAGTGAGAAGGTCTTACTCGATAAAGTTTCTAACAACAGCTTAACAGCCGATGTTGAAGGTATGGAAATATATCATAACGACCAATATAAACTTTTAATAGTATCTAGCCAAGGCGATCATAGTTATGCCGTTTATGATTTAAACGATGCTAATCGTTATCTCGGTTCTTTTAGAATAGCTGACAACCCAGAAAAAACTATCGATGGCACGCAAGAAACCGATGGACTAACAGTGACATCAGTTAATCTAGGTAGTCAGTTTCCACAAGGTGTTTTAGTCGTACAAGATGGTTTCAATGAAAGGCCAACCGAAAATCAAAACTTTAAAATTATTGATTGGCGGATGATTGTTAAGGCGTTAGGACTTTAATTCTTCAAATAAAATAAGCCTAAATAAAAATAGTCTCAAATAACATTGGCAACTAAAACTAAATTTTAGTTGCCAATTATCGACAAGAAATTTTAATTAATTACTCGCATTTCTTTTCATATGGGTATCAAGCATTAGCCCTCTGTCTTCAATCGACATAGAAAAGTCCACGTAATAATCAAGCGATTTAAATAAGTTTTCCATCATTTCTTTGTCCTTCTCTGCATTAGGCATGTCATCGAAATCAGCTTCCATCATCAATTGACCCAATAAAGCATAATCAGCACCAAAGCCTAAGAAATAACCCTCTTGAGCTTCAGAATCAATAAAATCTTTGCCTAAGTCATCAGTAAAAAGCGTAATTTGTGACTCTTTCATTGCAACCTTTACTGGCATAGGAGCCATAGGGACACTAATTTCATGGGCAACACCGTCATTGGTTAAATTAATCTCTTGTAGTGGTGGAAAAAAGCCTTTCGCAAGATTAATTAAACTTTCTGGTTTATCGGCAATAATGGTTGAAACAACAGAAAGCCCACTAAAATCAGAATTCTTTAGTGCCTCAATATCAGCCATTTTAGTGACTCCAACACCAAGCCCTTTTACATTTTGCATCATACCCGCTGTCATCAAAAATACCGTGTTCATATTTTCAATACTCATTTTCATTTCAGCTAAAGGTTCACACTCATAGGTACGTTTACTCCAGTCAGCTTTTAAATCAGTAACAAACTCAGTTAAATAATTAACATTTATTCCAAGAGCCATATAAAAAGGCAACTCTTTATTCGAATAAGCGGTTGGTACAGAACCTGCGAGTTTTTTAAGCGAATCAATAAAATTGTTATCCGTCATTTTGGTTAACATTTTATAAGTCGCTTTTTCTTTGGTTAATTCTGTGTATCCACCAGAGATATAAGGCCAACGGGCAGCCATTTCAGCAAACTCTTTTTGACAAGCTGGGGTTTGAATTTTGGATAGGCCATCACTCGGCTCTTCAGCAAGTTCAGCAAATAGCTTTAGCATATCACCAAGACGGTTAGCTTCTGGGTTGGTCAACCCCTTAACAATTTCTAAAGTATTAAAAAATAAAACCCCGATAGAGCCAACATTAATTTCACTCATCGCACCTTTAAAAATCGCGCTGTTCTGTATGCTTTTTTCTGGCTTATTAATACCTAATGCTGGAAATAAATCTTGCTCATCATCTAATGGCGTATTAAGCGTAAACACAACATGATTTTCTTGTTGAGCAACAATCAAGTCAACGCTAGGTTGCTTTTCATTAAGTTGATAACGACGAAAGCTAACATTACCTTTAGTTTCTTTTTCAGCAGAATAATCAATCTCTGTTTCAATCTCACCGATCAACTTTTCAAAAACTTGACTATCAGCTACTTGCCAACGCATCACTGGAATAGACTGCACCATATAAAAAGCACCATCAACTTCAGTTTTATCTAAACCAAATTTTTCAAAAAATGTGTCAAGATCAGAAAGGCCTTTCAAATACTTAACATAAAAGCTTAAAAGAAACTGTAAACCTTTTGTATCAGCACCCTCTTCATAAACCTGCATAATTCCAGGTATCGTAGTCGGATCAACTGTCATAGATGCAGTCCA
This sequence comes from uncultured Kangiellaceae bacterium, assembly GCA_964411875.1. GTDB lineage: Bacteria > Pseudomonadota > Gammaproteobacteria > Enterobacterales > Kangiellaceae > Aliikangiella. The sequence goes on along the minus strand of CAYPMT010000001.1, from coordinate 22,446 downwards.
TGCCATTAAATCGGTAGCATCAACCGCTTCTAAATTACCCATAAATAACACGGTATCTTCAGGCACATAAGAAACAACACTATCCGAGGAACCACTCTTTACAAAGTGCTTATAGGCAAACACACCCAAAATTAAAACTGCTACAAGAATCAATACTTTCTTCATTTTTATCTCCTTTTAAATTAAGTTACGGCACATTACCGAGAAAAGAAGATAAAAACAAGCCGTTTTAGCCTGATAGGTGATAGGCTAGACTTAAAAATCAAGTAAAATGGGCATGCTGATATAACTTACCAACTACCAACACTTTCACGGTTTACCCATTTCTCATTCTTCGGAAGGCTATCACCCTCTTGAAGAAGCTCAATCGACACACCACTTGGATCTTTGATAAATGCCATATGCCCATCTCTGGGTGGTCGCAAAATGGTTACGCCAGATTTTTCAAGGTTTTCACAAAGCTCATAAATATTTGAAACAGAAAATGCTAAGTGACCAAAGGCATCTCCAGAAGTATAATCTCCACCACCCCAATTATGAGTAAGTTCAATTTCAGGCTCGCCTTCTTCAGTAGCGAGATAGTACAAAGAAAATTCGCCTTGCGGATAATCCTTTTTACTGACAAGCTTCAAACCAAGAAACTCCTGATAAAACTTTAAAGACTTTTCAATATCTGAAACTCGAATCATTGCGTGAAGATACTTCATGTCATACCTCGTTGTGTTTTATTGTTCAGAGTTTAGTAGGTTGGGTTAGCATCGCATAACCCAACCTATAGGGCTACCAATTCACTCTTACATCATCTATTATTTCTAATATATATTCAATAAAACCTAAGATACAAGTATCTTTTATTGTTTCTTTGTAATTCATATAAACATCAAATAATTCTTTGCCATAACAAGGAAACGACTCAGCATCCGATGCCCAATCTTCACAATTAAGAACGCTATTCGTAAGTTCTGCAGTTACTGAAACCACCAGTTTTGTTGAAAACATTCGAGAGGAAATTAAGCCGCTTAAAATTAGGAGCGCACTCTACAAGCTCTAATACCGGTTTCTTTCATAATTTTATTTTCTAAGTCATCTGTTAATTTGTCATGTACATCTTCTGGATGAGGAAATTCAATATCGAAACATTTAAACTGCCCTGACTTAATAATAAAGCTGACACTATAAAAGCGAGACCAATCACCAAGAAAAAAGAATGAGTCTTTATCTACTTCTTTATTTTGTATTTCGCCATAAGTTAGATCTAACTTTAAATTGCTGAGTTTTAAACCCTTAAAACTATTTCCTCATGACAAATACATATTCCTTAATGATGGTTTAGGAAAGTAGACAAATAGCTCTTTAGGTATCTCAACTATTCTATTATTCATTTTTATTGACAACTGCTTAAATATTTTTTTACTATCATAGGACGCTGTGATTATTGCTTTCCTTTTTCCATCAGGCGACAAAGCAACTAAATCAACATGATGCCATTCCAAAGAAGGAACCCACTCTGCACCTGCAACATGAGTTATTATATTATTATCTGGATTAACCTCTTTAGCATTACAGCCTAGTATTAAAACTAATAGAAAAAACTTGATAAAAAAGTATTTCATTCTCCTATTG
>CAYPMT010000001.1:0-20723 GCA_964411875.1 uncultured Kangiellaceae bacterium | reverse complement strand
TCTTCAAAAGAAACGCCTGAAATTTTCCACACATCTTCTTTGACAAACGATAGAACAGCAAAATAAGGCTTGTTCTCTATTACAGCCACAAACGTCATATAACCTACACCATATTTGGACCAGCCCGAAGATAAACTTGTTGTTGCTGGCTTATTCAATAGAGCAATTTGCTTTTGTAATGACTCCCTGAATAACTTAGTTTCTGCGTCATAGACATAAGTAGTAAAATACTTTTCTGGCGAATCAAATTCATTCAAATGTAATTTAAATAAAGTATCATGCATACCCTCAATAGGTTCTCCAATATATCGATTGTCCATTGGTGGTCTCTCTGCCTTAACACAAGCAATAGAGAATAAACATAAAAACATTAGTATTTTATACATATTAAATTCCTGAGCCTATTGATTTCTAATAATTACTTTAATAAACATATAAATAAATAATGCTAGTACTACACTACTCACTAATGATTTAAAATCTATTACTAAATTAATTAACCAAGTTACAGCAAGCATCAAAAAGAATGATACTAATGAATTAGTAGACCTTTTAAACTTGAAGAAAGTCTTTCACTTTCATTGTCCCTTTTCTATCAATGTTCTGTTTAACTTCTGAAGAAACATTTCTAACAAATAAAAATACATCTCCTCTTTCTCACTCTCTCGGATACGATAAAGACATATCATTCAAGTCAATAAACACTTTATCGCTACAACCTGGCTGATGACTACACTCTACCGGAACACGAGGTATCCTAGCAAAAATATCTGCAACCGTTTTTGGAGAAAAACGCTGATAGAATTCTTTACTACGTTTAAGTGGGTAAGGTTCGTCTTTTATATATACAAGATCGTCTGAACCACAAAGCTCTTTTACCTTTGCTTCCTCTAACATCAATTCAGCACTATAACCTCCCCCATAAAAACTCCGTAAATAAGAAAAAACAAAAAAATACTTTTTATACTCAAACTCCTAACTGAATTTATTAAATATGACAAGTCCATAAAGTATGATGCGCTTAATAAGAAGTTCTTATCAAAGCTTTTAATTATTTTTGTGGGGAAAAAATAGCTACCCTTTTTCCATCTGAGGAGAAGCAACACGCATAATTTCTGCAATTGTCGTTACCCCTTGAGCAACTTTTTGCGCGCCATTAATTCTGAGTAGCATCATGCCTTCTTGTAGGGCTTGTTGTCTGAGTGGAGCAACATCGCATTCTTGCGTAACAAGACTTTTAATCGATGGTGTTATTTTAAGTAGTTCGTAAATACCAACCCGTCCAGTGTAGCCTGAGTGTCGACATTCATCACACCCTTTTGCTTCAAACATTAATTTAGGAAGAGCTGCTTTAAATCCAGTGGTTAATTCTTTCCAACCTTCTTCATCTGGCTCAACAGCTTGTTTGCAATGAGGGCATAGTGTTCTAACTAAACGCTGTGCCATAACGCCAAGCAAAGTCGCATTAACTAGGTAAGGTGGTACGCCAATATCTTGCAAGCGTGTAATAGCCGATGAGGCATCATTAGTATGCAGTGTTGATATCACTAAATGGCCAGTTAAAGAGGCTTGTATGGCCATTTCAGCAGTTTCTTTATCTCGGATTTCACCAATCATAATGATATCAGGATCTTGTCGTAACAAGGCTCTGATACCCGTTGCAAAGTCTACATCAATATCATGATGCACTTGCATTTGATTAAATTCAGGTACGACCATTTCAATCGGATCTTCAATGGTACAAACATTCACTTGAGGCGTGGCGACTTTTTTTAAGGTTGTATATAAGGTTGTGGTTTTACCTGAACCGGTTGGCCCTGTTAATAACACAATACCATTAGGTTGGTTAGATAATTGCAACCAACTTTGTTCGGTTTTTTTGTCTAAGCCAAGCTCTTTAAAATCTCTGAGTAAAACGGTTGGGTCAAAAATACGAGCAACGAGTTTTTCACCAAAGGCAGTAGGTAAACTCGATAAACGCAGTTCAATTTCTGGACCTTTGGGGGTTTTTGTTTTAATCCGACCATCGAGAGGTTTACGTCTTTCAGCCACATCCATTCGTCCTAAAATTTTAAAGCGTGCTACGACAGCTGTTCCAATGTTGGCAGGCATTTCGTAAACTTTATGTAGTACGCCATCAATACGCAAACGGATATTGGCAATTTCTCGACGTGGTTCAATATGAATATCACTGGCTCTTTCAGAAAAAGCATATTGCAATAACCAGTCAACAATTTGTACAACATGCTGATCATTAGCATCAATATCGCCCGCTTTACCAACTTCTAATAGTTGCTCTAAATTACTCAGTTGAGTAGCTTGCAGCGTTTCACCGGCAGCCCCTTTCATCGAGCGACTCAATTTGTAAAAATCTTGTTGTAACCGGCTCACAGTTTCAGGATTAGCAAATACTTTGCGAATAGGCTTTCTTAAAATATGTAATAAACCTTGCTCCCAACTGATTTCATTAGGATCAAGAACCGCAATAGCTATATCATTTTTAGTGACTTCACAAGCAAGAATATTGTGACGCAAAGCAAAAGCTTTTGACATGACTTCGGTTACTTTATCAACATCAATTTTTAGTGGATCTAAACGGACGTAAGGCAACTGGTGTTTATCGGCAAACCATTCTGTCAGAACTTCAGCTGTGAGCTTTTTAGCACCTGCTTTCGAGCTTTTTAAATTAAGTGTCGCAATTTGATTAACTGGATGACCTTGAGGCCTTTTTTGGCGAAATTGAATCAACGCTTGCTTTGATGCTTCTTCGCTGAGTAACCCTTCTTTTTCTAACTGACTTAAAATGCTAACGGCATCAACTGGCGCAACAACTTTTGGCGATGGTTTTTTAACGCTTTTGTTTTTCGACGCTTTTTTAGCTGGCAATGCTTTTTTGTCGTTAGATGATGTCGGCATAAACCTAAGTTGTAATAATGATCACTAGATAATTCTAGTCTAACGCATTGATATTAAATAGCAAATAGGGAAAGTGTGGCAAAATCCTCAAAAGTATGAAAATAGTCGAATTTATTGATACTAATATTACAGAGGCTCACTCATAAAAATTAGGTCATGAGTATTAAGTTACTAGGATTAAGCCAATTTCTGATAGGCAAATCCAGGGTTACAGCGGACTATTTTCATACCCAAATCTTTCTGGGAAAGACTTTCTGAACCACCTAGAAACAAATAGCCTTGAGGATTAAGATGAGCAACTAGCTCTTTGAGCACTTTTGATTTTGTATCATCCGAAAAATAAATCAGAACATTACGGCAAAAAATAATATCGAAGCTGCCAAGATCATAAGGCGTATCTAATAAGTTAATATGGCGGCAAATAACTTTTTCTTTCAAGTTTTGATTAATTTGCCAACGTTTATCCTCAAGCGGCGAAAAGTAAGTCTTTAATTTAGCTGAAGGCAACCCTCGCTCTATTTCAATTCTTTGATAAATACCTTCGCGAGCTTTCTGTAAAGCCGATTCAGATATGTCGATTGCCATGATTTCAGTGTTATCAAGCTTTCTAATATTATCAAGTGCCATTGTAATCGAGTAAGGTTCTTGCCCTGTGGAACAACCAACACTAAGAATTCTAATTTTTTCATTTGATTGCCATTGACTACAAATAGAACTTACTAAAAAATCAAATGGATAATCGTCACGAAACCATAGGGTTTCATTGGTTGTCATTAAATCAATAACTTGCTGTAGAAAAGTCTCATCACCTGCCGTTTCTATTTGTTCAAGTAACTCAGAGAAAGAATTTAATGAATACTTTTTTATCAGTGGATCTAAACGATTAACCACCAAATAATCCTTATTTTCGGTCAATAAGATCCCGCTGAACTTTTCTAAAAGTATTTGGATGCGATGAAACTCGTCCTGTGAAATTTTCATGAATTTTTTAGTCTTCTAGCTCCACTCGCTTTTGAACCGCTTTAGCTAATTCATTAGGATGAAACTTGGGAATAAAATCATTAGCTCCCACTTTCTTAACCATAGCTTCATTAAAAATTCCACTTAAAGAAGTATGCAACATTACCCACAAAGAACGTAAATTTTCATCACTTCTAATCGCTGCTGTTAGTGTATAGCCATCCATCTCTGGCATTTCAATATCTGAAATCAACATTAATACTTCATTATCAACCGGTACACCTCTAGCAACAATGGACTGAAGATATTCATAAGCTTCTCCGCCATCTCGACACACATGCGTTTTCAAACCTAACTGCTCAACGGTTCGTTTAACTTGCCCTCTAGCAACGGATGAGTCATCAGCAATTAGGACCACTTTATCTTCAGGTGTATTTTTTGCGCTTTCTTGAATAATCTCATCACTGACAGAGAAATTATCTGGTGTAAATTCTGAAAGAATTTTTTCTACATCAAGGATCTCAACAAGCTCACCACCAATATCACTGACTGCCGTTAAATAATTACTATTACCACTCCCTTTAGGCGGTGGATGGATATCCGACCAATTCATATTAATAATTCGTTCAACTGACTTAACCAAAAAACCTTGAACACGTCGATTATATTCCGCAATAATCACAAAGCAGTTTTCAACATTTTCTAGTGGGCGGGAACCAATTGAAATACTTAAATCAATCACAGAAATTGACATGTTACGTATATGTGCAACGCCTCGCACAACAGGATTACTATGAGGCATTTGAGTCAATGGGGGGCATTGAACTACTTCTTTCACTTTAAAAACATTAATTCCGTAGACTTGTTTACCGCCAAGTTTAAACAACAAAAGCTCTAGCCGATTTTGTCCGACCATTTGAGTTCTTTGGTTAACTGTATCAAGAATGCTCACGTTATGATGACCTTAGTTTTTTTATGACAGCCATAATTTTTTATAACAATCATAATTTCCTATAACAAAATTATCTATTTACGATAACTTTACTGGTTTGGTTGACCTTCTTTAACTTTATTAAACTTATCGGCACACTATTTGCTTCTATTCAAATAGTACAAATAAATCTCTATTCATATCCGATAATTTGTAGACAGTGATTCAATAGAAGTTTTAATAGTTAACTATAAGTATAGTCAATATTGCCAGAAGGGTAGAAAAATGATGGATTTAATTATGCCAAGAAAGATCAATAAAAATAAACAGTTACATTGCTTATTCGGTCTGTTGCTGGGTTTAGGTTTATTGGTTATACCCAAAAGCTTTGCCCAATCGATACAACCATCTCATACAAAGCAATCTATACAAAGTATTCGAGAAGCGGCAAGAAGCTTCCTAATAGAACAACATTCGGCCATTGGTGATTCAAATAGACAAATTACCTTAGGCAAAACAGATTCTCGTATTCAGTTAGTAAAATGTGATATTCCTTTAGACGCTTTTTTTCCTCAGTCTAGCCAGAGTTTTGGCAAAACAACGGTAGGGGTTAGTTGTAACGGAAAAATTAAATGGAAGCTTTTTATTTCAGCCAATGTTGAACTATTTGATACGCTCTGGGTAACCAAACGAGCTTTGTCTAAAAACGATACAATTCAACCTCAAGACTTAACAAAACAAAAAGTTAGAATCGATAACTTACGCAAAAAGCCTATTCGAGACTTGCAACTTATTACCTATACTCGTCCGACAAAAAGGATTGCTATCAATGGCATTATTTATGAAGATGAAGTTTGCATGGTCTGCCAAGGCGATCTGGTTACTGTTACTGCAAGCAACTCATTTTTTAGTATTAGCGCCGAAGGGACAGCACTAGCTAATGCTAAAATAGGCGAAAGCATCATGGTTAAAAATACTCGGTCAAAACAAGTTTTTACTGCTATAGTTAAAGATAGAAATGAGTTAAATGTCAAATTGTCAGGACATAAAAGTTTATGATGATCGATATCCGTGGCCTTAATTCGGGTAATACTAAACTTAATGTTGATAAGGCCGGTAAGTCTAAAAGTAAATCAACTAAAGGCGCTTCATCAAGTAGCGATGAAAGTGACTCAGATTCTATTGAGTTAACCGGACAAGCCTCTCAAATTAATCGCTTAGTTCAACAAATGAAATCTGCACCCGTACTTGATCCTGATAGAGTATCACCAATTCAGGAAAAACTTGATAAAGGTGAGTATCAAATTAACCATCAACAAACCGCTAATAAAATGCTCGATTTTGAAACTTCATTCACTGGCTATTAAATCAATTTTATAGCAATTAAATATACACAGAGTAGGTTAGTTATATGAAAAAATCTCAGCAATATTTAACCATTATTAATCTTTGGAAACAGGATTATCAAAGCTTATATGAGGCATTGAATCTTGAGCAAACATCTTTAGAAAAAAATGATTTTCAACAACTGGCGCACGCCATTAAAGCGAAAAATGATATATTAGAACGTATTGCTCAACACACGCCACCTAAACCCAATGATACTAACTGCGTCCATCTATCAGAAATGCTCGACTTCAGGAATTACTGTGAAGAATCTTCAGAACTTAAAGGTTCTTGGAAAGAATTAACCGAGTTAGTTAAACAGTGCCATTTCAAAAATGAAGTGAACTCAAAATTAATTGAATTACTTTACCAATCTAATCAGCGAATTTTTAATCTAATCAAGGGATTTGACCCAGATAATAATATTTACAATGCCAATGGCGATAGTTTACAAGTAAGGCACAGTGGTGGCTCATTATCTGCTTAGTTCTACAACAACTAATCACCCAAAGGCCAGCCACCTAGCTTTTTCCAACGGTTAACAATAAAACAAAATAGTTCAGCAGTTTTTTCCGCATCATAAATTGCCGAATGGGCCTTTTCATTATCAAAAGCTATTCCTGCAGCCTCACAAGCCTTAGCTAATACTGTTTGACCGACAGCAAGACCCGCTAAAGTCGCAGTATCAAACGTTGTAAAAGAATGAAAAGGATTACGCTTAAGATCAACTCTATTGCAAGCCGCCATCAAAAAACTCATATCAAACATAGGGTTATGTGCAACTAAAACACTCCTTTGACATTCAGCCTGCTTTTGTTCTGCTCTAACCTGTTTAAATATTTCGGTTAAAGCATGCTTTTCCGGAACAGCACCACGCAGCGGATTGTATGGATCAATTCCTGTAAATTCAAGCGACTCCTGTTCAACATTAGCATTCTCAAATGGCTCCACATGGAAATGCCAAGTACTAGCAGGCTTTAAATTACCTCGTTCATCAACACATAAAGATACCGCCGCGATTTCTAGTAATGCATCAGTATTTGCATTAAACCCGCCAGTTTCCAAATCCATAATAATAGGAAAGAAACCTCTAAAGCGGCGACTCATCATAGTCATTTTAGTTATCCATTTTAAAAAGAAATAATAGTCTCTAATAGCACGGCTTGTATTTATATAATACCTGTCTAGCCCAAGCTCGAAATAATGGCTAATACTATCACCGCTCTATAGAAATAACCAAGTGATACTCAATAAACCAGTTAATTGTATAAAAATTTAATAACTTAATTTAAGTCACTCAATATCAAGTCGATAACTAGTAATAAGATGAAGAAGAATGTTGACTATAAATAGCTATGAAATGTTTGAATAAACTTGCAGTAGGTCTTTTTGCGTTAATCGCTAGTAGCCCTATATTAGCTGACTTTAAAAGCTTTGAAGCACCTATTGATGAGTCACGCTGGGAATTTAACGGCAATCCATTAAGTTGCCAACTCAGCCATCAAGTTCCTTTTTATGGAACAGCATTATTTGAAAAAAATGCAGGCCCAAACCAATTGCTAATGTTTAACTTAAGCTACCAAAGAGAACCCATATCACCCAATACAATTGCTCAAGTTAATGCCATTAAAGCTTCATGGCACCCCAAACAAACCAGTAAAAAGCTTGGTGAAGTTAAACTTAATTCGAGTCAAACTATTATCACCAACCAACAAAAAGCAAGTTGGTCGTTACTCAATGAGCTCGAATCGGGACGCTTTCCTACTTTTGTTTATCAAAAATACTCAGATAAAACTAACCGAATATCTGTTGCTTTATCTTCAGTTGGATTTAGTCAAGAATATTCAAAATTCCTTAACTGTTTAAGTACACTTGTCCCTCATAAACTTAACGAGCTCAAACAAATGACACTGTATTTTGATTTTGATAAAAGCCTTATCAATGGTCCCTATCAACAAAAGCTTGAGTCTCTAGCAGCCTATATTAAATATGACCCTTCTGTTGAAATTGTCTTTATCAGTGGTCATACAGACAGTAAAGGGCCGCAAAGTTATAATCGAAAACTTTCTCAACGTCGCATTAACTCCATTAAAAAAGTCTTATCTCAGTATGATGTGGAAGAATCTCGCTTTAAAACTTTTTCCTACGGTGAAAAGCGACCTGCAGCGACAAACCGAACAGCTAAAGGACGAGCTAAAAACCGTCGCGTTTACATTCGAGTTATGCAGCAATAATTTGCTCTACAAATAATGGTTAAAATTGATATTGATACTTTAAATAAGCCTCTTGATCACTATCTGATACTGATTCAATCGTTGAATCGTTAAAAAGAAGTCCCAGTGTTACTTGGCTTTGTTGTAAAGAAAAACGATATTGTATATCCGCTTGGTGAAACTCCTCGGCTACTTTACTAACGGTATTGCCTAAATTAGGGTCGTTAGGAAACTTATCATTATTATCATCATTTAAATTCGCACGACGTAATTTCAACTGCCAACTATTACCATTTGAAAGTTGAGCGAGTAAAGTTAATACTAATGTTTTTGCATCACTCTCATAAGTTGAGCCAATGCTTCGTCGATAATAACGATAACCCGATTCATAATCAGAGTGCTCATAAAAACAGTTCTTCAGTTCTTCTCGACCGCCTAAACAACTGACAAGCGTCTCAGAGTACTCTAAACTGGTCCAAAAACGTTGTTCTCCAATTAAAAAACGAAACTCTAAACCAAAAAGATAAGCCTTATCAACAATATTTGCTTTTGCATTGCTATCTTCACCAATCGTCTGTGCATACAATGCATAAGGAATACCCACCAATGTATCCGACCAGCGAAAATCGTAACCGGCTAATTGATTACCAGCATTAGTTCGCCTTTCATCCGAACAAGTTTCAGCATTTCTAGTACATTCTGTTTCGCCAATCACACCATCCCAAAAAGCACTTAAAGACTCAGACTGCCCTTCCCCTCCCCATTGATAAGCACGAGAGATACCAATTTCTAAACCTCTTAATGGACGAAAAGTCCCCCGAGCTAACCAAAGTAAAGGCTCTGAAATAACTCGATCACTTTCCAAGCGAGACATTTGTGTTGTAAAAGTCCAAGGACCTATCCAACTTAACCAAGCCGACTCAAAAGCAGTGGATGAATTGCGAGTAATCGCAATCGCAGGCAAAGGTCGAGCATTATTAGATAAAATCAAACTGGTATCTATACCTGGCCCCCACCAACGCTCAATAGCTCCAGCAGTTAATACCCAGTTACCTAACTTAACACCTAGATAACTTCCATCAAGTGTATTGTCCTGACCATCATTAATAGCATCAGTCTCATCGATATCCGGACGATGATTGACCTGCAAATGACCAACCCAATTATTACTAGTATAAGTATGGGATAAACTTAGGCGATGCTTATCGAAATCATTATGGCCAAAACTAGTAAAGCGTCTAGATTGTGAACTTGCATAGGCGGTTAAATCTGTTTGATGACGCTTAAGCGAATCATTTAAAGTGGTTCTTAGATTAGTCAAAGCCATTCTTTGAGAAACAGTTAAACTGTTTATATCTGCCTGTTCGATATCCAGCGCTAAACTTTCCCACATTAAAGGATAAGTTGTTATAGGAGCTGAAAGGACCCCTGCATCGGCCAGCAGTTGAATATCCGCTCTTAGTCCCAAATCATCCATAGGAACCCAAGAACTAGAAATACCACAAACAGGTTTAAAACCTAATAAAAAAAGGCAAAGAAGATAACGAAATTTCATATTATTCTCATTTTAATTATTTTCCCGTATTAATACCAAAGTATTAAAACACTAAACTAGGTTATTGTATAAATTTTAGCTAAAGAAGTCTATTGAGTTCAAATTCTACGCTTTTTCTTGTAAGCATTTATTTAATTCGGTCAAATATTCAATCACTGAAAAATAGCATAGCATTATTACTACCAAATAAGGTAGGATCGGCTATTATAAAACAATAAGACTTAACCGGATGACATCAACTAACCGTTACCACAATTAGTCATTAATACCATTGATGAGTACCCTAGTTGAAAAAGCAATAACCATTCAAAGTGCTACCCTAGTCATCAGGTTTAAAGCTAAGCAGTCAAATTAATTATGGATTATTTATTCAATTCTAATGAAACCCATTAAAATTTTATTTATTCCGGTTTCATCAACATCAGGTGTTGGAGAATACCTTCGTTCGACTATTATTGCGGAACATTTGCAACAACAGTATCCGACAGCTGAAATTAATTTTATACTGAATAAAAATGCTTGCTATGCTCAAGAATGTCAATTTACAACTCACTTATGTAATAGTTCTGGTACAAAAAACACTCCCTACGTAAAAAAAATTATTGACCAGCTTCATCCTAATTTAGTGATTTTTGATTGTTCAGGCCGAGGCAAACAATTTAAATATGCTAAAAGCCGAGGTGCAAAAGTTATTTTTATTTCTCAACATAAACGAAAAAGAGCGAAAGGTTTACACCTAGGCCGCCTCTTAAATATGGATATACACTGGGTTGTACAACCGCCCTTTGCTATGCCTCCTTTAAGCTTATTCCAACAAATAAAGTTAAAATTATTTCAATTACCGCCACCTAAAAATATCGGCGCAATATTTTCAAAAGTCAACTTAGAAAAACAAAACTATTTACTCGCACAACTTAAACTCGAAAAAAATAGTTTTTTCCTGTTTAATGCCGGCTCGGGTGGTCATAAAATAAAAAATGAATTAGCCGCTGATATTTATTATGAAGCAGCCAAAAAATTTCATCAATCAACTGGGTTAACTTGTGTCATGCTATTTGGTACCAATTACCCTAAAAGCTTACCTCCATCAACCAATCACATTAAAACAATTAATTCAATTAATAACCATGACTTTATTGCATTACTTGATGCGGCTAAAGGTCGTGTGATTAGTGGTGGTGATACACTTTTACAAACTCTAGAGCTGAAAAAGCCCTCTGTTGCCGCTGCTGTTTCAAAAGATCAACCAAATAGGCTAAGCTCCTGTTGCAGACGAAATATTGTTATTAAAGCCCGTTTTAATGCTGATGATTTAGCTAAAAAGGCTGAGCTGTTATTAGACGAAAAAACTTATCAAGCGATACTACAACAAATGCAACATTTACAGCCATTAAGTGCCATTGATATCGCTCTTGATGACATAAAGTTTTTATTAAAAAATGTACTTTAATATCACAATATACAACTAAATCAAGTAACCGCTCAATCAGTCAACACAAACAGAACTCAAAGGCACCTGCTCAATCCGCCAATGATCAGTCGCCCACTTTAAAATAACTTTAGGTGACTCTTTCTCCAGGTTTTTTTCGACCTTTTGCCCTAAATGCAATAGCGCTTTTACTAACCACAAGCTGGCATCGCTTGACTGAATTGGACAAGCATAGGAGCGCTTACTTAATTTAACACCAGACTGATCAATCGCTAAAGGTAGGTGATAATAAATTGGCGGCTGATGTTGTAAATAATGATAAAGGAAATTTTGCCTCGGTGTAGAATCTAAAATATCAGCCCCACGCACGACATGATTAATCCCCTGCTCTATATCATCGGAGACTACTGCCAACTGATAAGCAAACTGTTTATCACGACGATGAATAATAAAATCTTGCAAGTCTTCAGCTTGATCGAAACAGCAATCACCTAAAATACGATCGTTAAATCGAGAAAATCGCGATTCAAATTTTACTCTAACAGCATATTCTTGCTGTATACCAATATCACGGCTACGACAATAGCTATCATAAACACCTAAGTTTCTTTCTTGAATTTCACGACGACTACAGTCACAAAGGTAAGTTATTCCTGCTTGATTAAGTTTCTCTAAAACAGCTTGATAATAATCATTTCTTTGGCTTTGATAAATTTCCTGTCTATCCCATTCAAAACCAAAGGCATGCAGCGTAGATAAAATTGAATCCGTAGCACCAGGAACTTCACGAGGAGGGTCGATATCTTCTATGCGCAATAACCACTCACCTGACTGCTGTTTTGCAATGAGATAACTAGCTAGAGCAGCTATTAAAGAGCCAAAATGTAGAGGCCCTGATGGACTTGGGGCAAAACGACCAACCCAAGAGGTATTCATCGTCACCCTCCATACAACAAAGACTTAAGAACACTTTTTTTAAAGACTACTAAACCTTGCTTTACTAACGATTGATATGTTTTTCTTTAATTTCATCAAGCGTTTTACAATCAATACATAAAGTCGCTGTAGGACGCGCTTCTAATCGACGAACACCAATGTGTATACCACAAGACTCGCAATAACCATATTCCTCATCTTCAATGGCTGTGATTGATTTAGTGATTTTCTTAAGCAATTTACGTTCTCTATCCCGAGTTCTTAATTCCAAACTAAATTCTTCTTCTTGACTAGCACGATCAACCGGATCAGGAAAATTGGCGGCTTCGTCTTTCATATGGCTAACTGTACGGTCAACTTCTTCCATTAATTGCTTTTTCCAAGCATTTAAAATTGCTCGAAAATGCTCCATTTGATTAGCATTCATATAAGCTTCACCACGTTTTTCCTTGTAAGGCTCAATACCCAGTGCGCCTAATGTGGTGGTGGTGGCTGCTTTCGTCTGTTTTTTTGTTGGCATTATTTTCTCCGCCAGCTTAACTAGTTGATTATATTAAGTTTTTAACAATACAGCTATTATTAGTTAATTTTTTGACTTAAAATTAAGTCTATTCAAGTTTTATTTAGGCGCGGATATATATCATATACACCTAATAAGAACAATAATATTTTACCTTTTAATTGAAACCTGTCAGGTTTTTACAAATAATAGATCTAATTCTCTAAGTAATCTAGAGACTGTCGCTTTTTGACTAGCCTCAAAGCTCACAAACATTATATCCGCTCGGCAGCTGATCTCGCTCAAAAGGCACTAAATGCTTATTTTCACAGCTTCCCCAATCAGAGAAAAAGCCTTCTGACGGATAGGCCCATAGCATGTTATCTGGCAAAACTAATTCAACTCCCGGTTCTTGCAACCTACGAAATAGATCACGCCAAACGGTTAAGGCACCTGTCGAACCGGTCAAACCTGTTGAAAGACCGTCATCACGGCCCAACCAAACCACAGATAATTTATCATCGCCAAACCCAACATACCAACTATCTTTCATATCATTGGTTGTACCTGTTTTTCCCGCATAGGTCTGAGAAAAACTCCGTCCAATAGACTTGGCCGTCCCACTCTCAACAACTTGAGTGAGTAAATACTTTGCCAGAAAAGCAACTTCTGGCTCAATACGTGCCTCAACATTTCTCGCATAACGCTGTAACAAATTACCTTGATGATCTTGGACTGCAATCAATCCTGATGCTTTAATGCCTATGCCATCATTGGCCAATGTTTGATAAAGCATTAAAACTTCAAGTGGCGACATTTCTTTAGAGCCTAAAGCAATTGACGGATAAGCCACTAATTCCCTTTCAAAGCCGGCATCACTAATCATTTCAACTAACTCATCAATGCCTAGATCCAAAGCTAATCGAGCCGTAGCCAAATTATAAGAATGAATAAGCCCTTGCTTCAATTCAACTTGGCCATGTACTTGACCATCATGATTTTTAGGTTGCCATAAACTCCCATCTTCATTTTTGTATGAAAAAGGTTCATCTAAAATAGGTGTAATTAAATTAAAGTTTTTTTGATTTTTTAATGCTGTCATATAAACAAACGGTTTAATAACAGAGCCCGTCTGTCGATAAGCATCTATCGCTCGATTAAATCCAATGTAATTAGGATTCTTATTACCAACCATCGCAAGAATATCACCACTGCTAATATCACTCAGGATAATTGCTCCCTGCAAGCTACTCTCATCTTTTTTAGTTGTTTCAAGCTGCTTTATTCGCTCACTTAAGGCTCTTTCTGATTTTTTTTGCATCAAAGGATCAAGGCTCGTAAATAACCTCAAGCCATCTTTATGTAGTTCAGACAAACTGTATTCTTGACGTAACTCTCGTTTAATGAAATCCATAAAAGCTGGCGCTTTACTAGTCTGAGTTTTAGCATTAGTCACAACTTGTAATGTCTGAGAAACCGCTGATTCATAATCAACTTGACTAATCAGCTCACTTTCAAGCATTTGACTTAACACTAAATCTCTTCGCTCTTTTGTTCTTTGAGGATGTTTTCTAGGATTATAAAAAGATGGCCCTTTAACCATACCGACAAGTAAAGCAATTTGACTAAGATTTAACTGACTTAAATCCTTATCAAAATAGAATTCACTCGCTCGAGAAAAACCATGAATACTAATTGAGCCCTGTTGCCCCAAATAAACTTCGTTAATATAAGCTTGTAAAATGGTTTCTTTATCATAGTGAAACTCCGCCAACACAGCCATAATCGCCTCACGAAATTTTCGCCACAAATTACGTTCATTGGACAAAAAGTGATTTTTCATCAACTGCTGGGTTAAAGTACTTCCACCCTGACGAATTTCACCTTGAGAAATATTACTCCAAGCTGCTCGCATGATACCGGTTATTGATAATCCCCAATGCTTATAAAAACTTCTATCCTCAGTATTTAACAGTGTCTCAATAAATTTTTCGGGTAATTGATCTAATTGAACTAATTGCCTATCTTCCATTGCTCCAGCCTGAATACTACCAAGCATCAGCGGATCCAAGCGTATAAAATTAACTTTTGTTTGCTTTTTAAAATCCATTAACTCAATAACTTTATTATTTTTAATAGTTACCTGGATTAATTGCTTTGGCTGATTTCCATCCCAAAACTTAAAATGCCTTAAATGGATTACAAAGGTATTGTCGTAACGCTCGTATTCACCTTGATTAACCGCCTTTATTTTTGAGCGATAACCGAGCAAATTAAGTTCATCTTGTAAAGTTTGAATTGATAGTGTCTGTCCTAAACTGAAAAATAATGGTCTTGCAAAAACTTTTGCAGGAATATGCCAAGCACTTTGCTTAAACTCATCTCTTACAAGTGAGTCTAAATAAATCGCTAAAAAAATAACGCATACAAAAAAGACTAATACTAGTCTCCAAAAAACTGCTTTTAAACGTTTTAGAAAATCGGCTTTTTGCATCAGTTAAGCAGAATAGACTAATTGTTCTTTAGTGGTACATTAACCAATTTATTATTAAACTCGACAACAATATAACCTGTCGTAATATCTCTCAGAATCAAGTCTGGCGTAATAAATTGATTAATTTTATAAAAACGGTTTTGCATAATAACAAAACTTTTATGAGGATTATCCGAAATCACATATGAACCTATCTGTAATTGAGGAAACTGTTTTTTCTCATCACTAGATAATTCTTGCCAAGCAATAGCTGGCCCAATCTCTTTGGAAATTTCTGCAGGCTTGGCATCAATAAACTCAACCGCTTGCTCTTGATTTTTCACCTGACTAGGTAGGTTTTCAACTTGTTGTTGTGACTTAATGGCTTCGGCTGTCCTAATAACTGATTGTTTCCTTTGTGCATCTTTTATTGCCTGAAGTCTCTGTTTTTCTTGCTCTAACCATTTCCGCTCTTCTACATGTCTCTGTAAAACATTAGTTTTATTTCCTTCTGCTTGAGTGCGAGAGACCTTTAATGCTGGTGCCTTTTCTTTTCTTATATTTTCTTTTGTTGACTGGGCACTGGTTTGTTGAGTACCCATTGCTGATTTTTTTACTGACGGCTTTACCGCTTTTAGCATTGCTGGATTAGCGCTGATGTTTTTTTCAGGATTACCTAATAATTGGTCGCTAGACTTGTTCAGCTTATAAGCATAATAAAGAGAGCTCACTAAAAACAAAAATAATAAAATAAAAGCCAAAACGCGCCAAAGCTTAGTTTGGTTATTATTATCATTTTCAGTCTTCAAGTCTTCATCATCAAAATGATAAGCATGAATATCCGGTACAGGAACCTGCTGCTCTTTGTCTTTTTGACGTAACGAATCTAATAAAATCGACATAACAAACCTTTTAAATCTTTAATCTAAATACCACTCAATGTGTCTATATTTAAATGTAACTATATTTATTAGTAACTATTTAAATTGTTTACAATAGTGGAATGCCGCTTAATGTTTCTTCATTAATTTTAAGTATAGTACGTATACCAGCAATACCATCCGGCTGAATATTTCGACTAAGCTGAAAATCCATTAATCGTCTTTTTAATGCATTATCAAAAATAGAAACAATCGGATACTCTTCACCATATGGCTGATTAATTTTATTTAAGCTTTCCGATAACCAAGATACCGCTCTTCCTCGATCACCTAATTTTATACCGCCTTGATAGTTTGGTGAAACACTCCAAAGTAGTATAAATTTACCGGACCAAAGGGTTGATAAACGTTCAATGCTAACTGTTTTCTCTTGGTTACCTACAATTAAGGTTGCCTGAGTCTCCTGTAAAGATTTTAAGGTCACCCAAAATTCACCTTTGAGTCCCGCTGAAAATTTTAAAATAGCTGGCCGGTTAAGCTCTCGTAACTCTTCCCACTGACCGGAATATTCTGTACATTTCAAGCCATAACCCATTGCAAAATTACAACCACTTGAGTCACTTAACGGCATATAATCGATTTGCCAAAGCTTTAACAAGTCTTGCATAGAATTATTTCCATAAGTGTCCTTTTCTTGCCCAGCTAACAAATACTCAACTAAATTGGGCGTTTCAATAACTTTAGTTTTTTGCGTTTCAACTGTTTCTGATTCAATTGATTCAACTTCAGTCAGCTCAATACTCGATGATGCAACAGCTTCTTGAGATTTAAGTGTTTCTTTAGGCTTAAGTGTTTCCTTAAACTTAAAAACCTTCGGTTTTTTAGTCGTAATTTTGGGTCGCTCATTAAGCGCTTCCTGCTGGCCCTCTACTAACCAATAAGCCACACCTAAACCCAATATTAAAAACAAACCCAACAATACCGGTTTCAACCAAGGCGTAGAATCTAATTCAGCAGCTTCATATGATTTTGGTTTAGAAAATTTTTGTTCATAATTTCTTTGTTCCGGAATATTCGTCTCATGTACTTTTTCTTCATACTGAACTTCTTCACCTAAAATTTCTTGCGCAGCTTGCTGAATGATTTTCAAATTAACTTTATCAAGCTTCTTCGCAGCAACCCCCATTAAAGCCCTGTCAGAAATAGTATTGATTAAGCGAGGAATCCCCTCTGTTTTTTGATATAAATATTCAATAGCAAGTTGAGAAAAAAGCCCTCGATTACAACCAGCAATTCTAACTCGATGCATGACATAAGCCATAGTTTCTCTGAGCGTCATGGGCGTTAAATGATATCGAGCAGTAATACGTTGCGCTAATTGACGTAAATTACGTTTAGCTAATTTTTTTTGTAATTCTGGCTGCCCAACTAAAATAATTTGCAGTAACTTTTTTTGATTAGTTTCTAGATTGGTTAACAAACGAATTTGCTCTAAGACATCCGTATCTAGATTCTGAGCTTCATCAATCATAACAATAACATTTAA
This sequence comes from uncultured Kangiellaceae bacterium, assembly GCA_964411875.1. Classification (GTDB taxonomy): domain Bacteria; phylum Pseudomonadota; class Gammaproteobacteria; order Enterobacterales; family Kangiellaceae; genus Aliikangiella. Next base: position 2,998 of record CAYPMT010000001.1, on the reverse strand, counting down.
GTCGTTTCGGTAGGATGCTAATAAATACTCGTTCAATCGATCAGTTAACGTTTTTAAACTCGTACAATTTTCTGGGTAACTGATTTTTAATTCATCGCAAATAGTTGCTAGTAATTCAATACTATTTAATTTCGGATTAAGCACAAAAGCTAAACGAGTATTATCCGGTAATTGTTGCAACAAACATCGACAAATGGTCGTTTTTCCTGTGCCTACTTCACCTGTTAAAAGAACAAAACCACCACCTTCTTGTACACCATAAGTTAAATGAGAAAGCGCTTCTCTATAACGCTCACTCATAAATAAAAAGCGCGGATCAGGCGAAATCGAAAAGGGCTTTTCTTTTAGTGAAAAATAATCTAAATACATAAGCAAACTGGTTTTTTTTATTAAAAATCAAAATATTTACTGACAATTCGTCAAAAGAACATCTTTAATGCTAGAATGACGCAGTTAGTAGCGCTGAAAAAGACAAACATAATGGGCGATAACAATAGTTTAAGTCAAGAAAAAAGCACTTATCAAAAACCAGGGAACTGCTCTAAACACAGTCTAAATATCAAAAAAAATCTAACCAGATCAAAGACTTCCGTTTAGCAGTGAGTTATTTTTGGCGATTAACAGGTTGAATTAGCTATGCAGATTTTTCTAGTTGGTGGCGCTGTTCGCGATAAATTACTCAAATACCCAGTTAAAGAACAAGACTGGGTCGTTATTGGTACTAGTCCTCAACAAATGCTTGAGCAAGGGTTTACTCAAGTAGGCAAAGACTTTCCTGTATTTCTCCACCCGGATACAAAAGAAGAATATGCATTAGCCAGAACTGAGCGTAAATCAGGACAAGGCTATTACGGCTTTGATATTAATGCCAATAAAAACATAACCTTAGAAGAAGACCTCAAGCGCCGAGATTTAACCATTAATGCCATGGCAATGGACCAACAAGGTCAAATTATCGACCCTTATAATGGCCAGTCAGATTTGCACAATAAAGTTCTCCGTCATGTTTCATCGGCTTTTAGCGAAGATCCGCTTAGAGTCATTCGAGTCGCTCGCTTTGCGGCTCGCTATCATCATCTAGGTTTTAAGATTGCTCCAGAAACTCAAGAATTAATGCAGCAAATTGTTCAAACGGACGAAATAAAAATACTGCCAGGTGAGCGCATATGGAAAGAAACCGTTAGAGCTTTGGCCGAGCAATCACCACATGTGTATTTTGAAGTCTTAAGAAACTGCGATGGACTTAAATACTGGTTTGCTGAGCTTGATAAATTATGGGGAATTCCCAACCCTATAGAATGGCATCCAGAGATCGACACAGGCATTCATACCATGATGGTTATGGAACAAGTCAGCAAACTAAGCCCTGAACCAATGACTCGATTTGCAGCACTTTGCCATGATTTAGGCAAGGGCGAAACACCTGAGTATCTTTGGCCGAAACATCGAGGTCATGAAAAAGCTGGCATAGCGGTTATTGAACAGCTTTGTGAACGTATTAAAGCCCCCTCAAATTATAGCCAACTAGCTAAGATAACCAGCGAATTTCATTTACAAGTACACCAACTCAGTCAGCTTAAACCTAACACTATTGTAAAGTTATTAATACGTACCGATGCTTTTAGAAAACCAGAGCAATTTCAACAATTTTTGCATGCCTGTGAAGCTGACTACAAAGGTCGAACCGGTTTCGAAAACAGAGACTACCCTCAGGCTAAGCAGCTCAAACAAGCATTGAGCGCCTGCCAACAAATTGATACTCAACAGTTAATTAAACAAGGCTATCAAGGGAAAAAACTTGGCGATGCGATACATCAAGCACGTATCAAAGTGGTTAAAATGCTGCGATTATCGTAATGCCGCTACTACCGGCGAAGCACGCAGTGCTGAGTCCAGCCGAAGGCACGCTACACCGGCTTGTTATGTTTTTCACCTTCAGATGCAATTTTTCGTAGAAGCTTAAGCTCATCACTACCAGACCACCGTCCCAATGTTACCCCTATCATTACTCCAAAGTATGAAGCAAGGAACACTTGAAGATCAGAAGCTGCCAACTCGTAAAGCTTCCCTTCGACTATCCCGCCATACTTCAAATTCACTAGATAAAAGCAAAATATCAATCCCGAAAAATAGATAATGAGCGCAATCCACCTAGATTGCTTATGCTGTCGGGTTAGCTTATTTACTTCTTGTTCTATTTTCTTTAATTCCACTTAAACTCACCTTAAACATAACGTCAACTGGAGCTGTTTGTTATGTGATACGCGCTCCACGTTAGTCACCAGCTAGCACCATACGTTTGATTTTTTCTGCTTTTTCAAAATGATCCAATTTGTGGGTTTCTATCCACCATTTTGCAGCTTCTATTAAAATTTCCGGCTGATCGTTTTTATTCTTAAAAAACGCGTAAAATGACAATCCGACATTAGATCCCTTCTTTTCAATTTTTAAATCGCATACTTCGACGATTCTTTGTCTAAGTTCTTTTCTCAAAAATGGTTTTCCGTTTTCAATTTTCAGTTTTTCACATAACGCCCGCAGCACGCGCGGCTTTGTAGTGGAGGCAAAGCCGCAACGGAAAAGCCGTCGCTGTGCCTGCGATTGTTAAGTGAACTACTTGCGAATAACAAGATCACCACCACTAAACTGTATTTGTTGCCCTTTGAATATTACTTCTTCCCAGTTTTCCGGGTTAGATGACTCATTTTCGTGAACAGCAAGATAACAGAAATTCGGATTCTCGGTTTCCGGTAGAACACTGACAAGTGAGCCAGCATTGATACCAAAGTTATCACATAGCTTAAGCTGACCAATACTCGACTTAACCTGGTCGATTAGACCAATGTGCTCTGCCTTTGCTTCAATGGAGGCAAAGCTATTCACCTCGCTTAGTTCTGCAAGATATTCGTTCAGTTTTTCAATTGCAGGATTCATGTTCATTTACACTTAACAGTCGATTGAATGCTATTAGGCGATCTAATCTGCCAATTCAATTTTG